>JAGLQP010000002.1 GCA_023136785.1 Spirochaetales bacterium | reverse complement strand
AGCATCCGCTTCTCGTTGCGGATGATGATATCCGGAGCGTTCAATGCCAGCAGGCGCTTCAGCCGGTTGTTCCGGTTGATCACCCGACGATACAGGTCGTTCAGATCCGAGGTCGCGAAGCGCCCGCCGTCCAGCTGCACCATCGGCCGAAGCTCCGGTGGAATTACCGGGATGACATCCAGAATCATCCACTCCGGGTGATTTCCGGAATCACGGAACTGCTCGACGATCTCGATGCGCTTGAGAAGACGCTTGTCGCTCTTTCGACCCTTCTCCTGCATCTTCACCCGCAGTTCGGCGGATAGTGCGTCCAGGTCGAGATTCTCCAGCAGAGTACGGATCGCCTCGGCCCCGATTCCGGCGGTGAAGGCCATACCGTATCGCTCCTGGCCATCGAGGAACTCCTCTTCGGTCAACAGCTGCATCTTCTTCAGATCTGTGTCGCCAGGATCGATGACGATGTACTTTTCGTAGTACAGGATCGAGCGCAACGCCACGATCGCCAGGTCAAGGAGTAACCCCATTCGGGAGGGAACGGAGCGGTAGTACCAGATGTGAGATACCGGGGAAGCCAGCTCGATGTGGCCCATCCTCTCGCGGCGCACCCGAAAGTGGGTTACTTCGACCCCACAACGGTCACAGATCACACCCTTGTAACGGATCGACTTGAACTTCCCGCAGTAGCACTCCCACTCCTTGGTCGTTCCGAAGATCCGTTCGCAGAACAACCCGTCTTTTTCAGGCCGCAGCGTTCTGTAGTTGATCGTTTCCGGCTTCTTCACCTCGCCGTACGACCAGGCACGAATCTGGTCCGGAGAGGCCAGTTTGATCATAATACTATCGAAATTCTGCATTTCTCGCATAAATTTATCCCTCCCCCGATTAGAAACGGCTTCCCTGCCGATTGATCAGTTCCTCATCCCTCTCTGTCAGCGCGATTTGCTTGCCCTTGTTGTCGTAGATCGATACGTCGAGGGCCAAACCACGCAGCTCCTGCACCAAAACGTTGAAGGATTCCGGAATACCGGCCTGGGTGAATGATTCATTTTTCACAATGCTCTCGTAAATCTTGGCGCGCCCCGACATGTCATCCGACTTGATGGTCAGCAACTCCTGAAGAGTGTTGGCCGCTCCATAGGCCTCCAGAGCCCACACTTCCATCTCCCCGAGCCGTTGACCTCCGAATTGGGCCTTTCCTCCCAAGGGCTGCTGAGTGACCAGGGAATATGGACCCGTTGACCGAGCGTGCATCTTGTCATCGACCAGATGATGCAGTTTCATCATGTAGATATTGCCCACGGTAATGGGATTCTCGAAAGGTTCGCCGGTCAAGCCATCAAACAGTGTGACCTTGGAGTTGACGGGCAGCTCGGCGGCTTTGAGCTTCTCCTCGATCATCTCGTTGGAGGCGGACTCGAACACGGGAGTGGCATACCATTCTCCCAGCTTCGCTCCTGCCCAGCCGAGCTCGGTCTCCATGATTTGGCCGAGGTTCATACGCGATGGGACCCCCAAAGGATTGAGTACCAGATCTATAGGCGTTCCGTCCTCCATGAAGGGCATGTCCTCTTCCGGGAGAACCCGGGCAATCACACCCTTGTTCCCGTGACGGCCGGCCATCTTATCTCCCTCCTGAAGCTTTCGCTTGGTAGCGATGAGGATTTTTACCACCTCCTCCACTCCGGGATTGAGCTCGTCTCCTTCGGAACGTTTCAGCCTCTGAACATCAATGACAGTCCCCTCGATGCCGTGGGGCACCCTCAGACTGGTGTCACGAACATCCTTGGCCTTCTCGCCGAATATTGAGTTCAACAGCTTGAACTCTGGGGTCGAATCGGTCTCGCTCTTCGGCGTCACCTTGCCCACCAGGATGGATCCCGACTTGACCTCTGCGCCGACGCAGATGATGCCCTCTTCGTCCAGATATTCCATGGAATTGTCGCTGGCATTGGGAATATCTCTGGTGATCTTCTCCGGCCCCAGCTTGGTCTCCCTGACGTCGATCGAGAACTCTTTGATGTGTATCGAGGTGTAGCTGTTTTTTCGAACGAGTTTTTCAGAAATCAGGATTGCGTCTTCGTAGTTGTAGCCGTTCCAGGGCATGAAGGCCACCAGGACGTTGATCCCGAGGGCCAATTCTCCGTTGTAGGTGGCCGGTCCGTCGGCAATCACCTCCCGTTCCTTGACCTTCTGACCGGGAGCTACTATCGGTTTCTGATTGAAGCAGGTATCCTGGTTGGTCCTCTGAAACTTGATCATCGGGTAGATGTCGAGCTCCTGCGCCTTGCCCTTATCCGGCTTGATGGCAATCTGCTCGGAGGTTACATACTCCACCCTCCCGGCCCGTTTTGCAGCAACCACCACACCCGAATCGAAGGCGGTTCTTCGCTCCATCCCGGTACCAACCCGGGGAGGCTCCGGCTGCAGCAGAGGCACGGCCTGACGCTGCATGTTCGAACCCATCAGGGCCCTGTTGGCGTCATCGTGCTCCAGAAAGGGAATCAGAGAGGTAGAGACGGAGATGATCTGCTTGGGTGAGACATCCATATAGTGGATGTCCTTGGCCTTCCGGGTGGTATAATCCCCTGCCTTACGGGCCGGGATGAGGTTCTCCTGAAACTTCCCCTTATCGTCGATTCTACTTGTGGCCTGGGCGATGAAATGTTTTTCCTCGTCGATAGCCGATAGGTATTCGATCTCCCTGGTCACCACCCCATCGACGATTTTACGGTATGGGGTCTCAAGAAAACCGTACTCGTTCACCCGAGTGTAATTTGCCAGGGACACGATCAGACCGATATTCGGCCCTTCCGGTGTCTCTATGGGGCACATTCGCCCGTAGTGGGTGTAGTGAACATCCCGCACCTCGAATCCGGCTCTGTCCCTGGAAAGACCCCCCGGTCCCAGGGCGTTCAACCTGCGCTTGTGGGTCAGCTCGGCCAGAGGATTCACCTGGTCCATGAACTGGGAAAGCTGGCTGGATCCGAAAAATTCCTTGACCGCAGCCACGATCGGCTTAATGGAGATCAGGTCCTGCGGACGGATCGTATCGGCCTCCTTGAGAGACATCCGCTCTTTGGCGATACGCTCCATGCGGGTAAAGGCGACTTTCAGATGATTGGTGAGCAATTCTCCCGCCGAGCGGATTCTACGGTTGCCCAGATGATCGATATCATCCACATTCCGCTCCCCGATATAGACCTGGATCAGAAAAATCATCGTGTTGACGATGTCCTCGGGGATCAGGGTGTGGGTCTTGTAGGGTTGCTCGTAATCGAACTTCTTGTTCAGCTTGTACCGACCCACCCGGCCAAGATCGTAGCGTCGGGGAGTAAAGAACATGCTCTGCAGATCCTTCTCCGCACTCTCCAGAGTAATCGGCTCCCCCGGTTTGAGCACGCCGTAGACCCGGCTGATCGCCTCCTCTTTTGTGGGTTCGTCCTTCTCAGGAGTGTCCCTGGAGTAGATGACCTCTTCCCGCTCGAAACAGTTGAGAATGATCGGAGAGTGGAGAGATTTTTCATTCTGGAAATCGATCACTTCAATCTTTGTGATTCCCGAGTGAATCAGCTCCTCCACATCGTGGGGGTGGATCTTATCGCCCGCACGGTACAGCTTCTTCGTCTCCCCTTCCTCCTCTCGATACACTGCCCGGGCAAATACCATTCCAAGGACCTGCTCTTTGTCCTGTCTGCTCTCCGAGAGGGTCACCTCCTTGGTCCGGTAGAAAAGGTCAATTATCTTCTCCCTGGTGTCGAATCCCAAGGCCCGAAGTAACACGGTGGCCAGGATCTTCTTTTTCCTGTCGATCTTGGCATGGATAAGCTCTTTCTTCTGATCGATCTCGAACTCCAACCAGGAGCCGCGATAGGGTATGATGCGCGAGGAGAAGATCCCTTTGTCGTGACTGAAGATCACACCTGGGGACCGATGGATCTGGCTCACCACAACACGTTCTGCGCCGTTGATGATAAAGGTCCCTCGAGGGGTCATCAGGGGGACGTCCCCCATGTAGATCTCCTTCTGCCGGATTTCCCCTGTGTTGAGAAAGATCAGATTAATCTTGGCTTTTATCGGGATCGCGGAGGTCAAGCCCTTGTTCTTGCATTCCTGCTCTCCGAATACAACGGCCTCCTCATCGAGAGTGTATCCACTGTATTCGAGAACCATGTCCCCGTTGGGGCTCTCTATCGGAAAAATTGCCTGAAACACATCTTCCAGGCCCTGTCGCTGCAATGCCTTTCCACCTACCAGCTGTTCCCGCTGTAGAAAACGCTCGAACGACGAGAGCTGTATATCGATCAGGCTGGGCATTTCCATCGCTTCTTCCGAGCCCTGACCGATATAGATCCTTTTAATCATTTCAGGAACCATGCTTCCCCCTATTTCTTAAGAATTGAAAATACCACACCACCGGCAGGCAGAACCTCTCCGATGGTATGGTGATTGAGTTTTTGAGGATGTGGAAAAAAGCTACGATTATGTAACCTCAACCGTGGCGCCAGCTGTCTCCAGCTGCTCTTTGATTTTCTGAGCTTCTTCTTTGCTGATGGCTTCTTTCACTGCTTTGTCACCAGCTTCGACAAGCTCTTTCGCTTCCTTAAGCCCAAGACCGGTAATGGCCCGGACTTCCTTGATTACGGGAATCTTCTTCCCATCTGCAAAACTCTTCAAGACGATGGTAAACTCGGTCTGCTCCTCCGCCGCACCGGCCCCATCGCCGCCGGCTGCCGGAGCCGCTACAACCGCCACAGGCGCCGCAGCGCTGACACCAAACTTATCTTCCATCGCCTTTACGAGTTCCGACACCTCGAGCACCGTCATGTTTGCGATCGCCTCGAGGATTTCATCCTTTTTGGGTGTTGCCATTTACCTTCTCCTTATCTCTTTTGTTTTTCTTAAGCAGCAGCAGTAGCTGGAACACGGGAAGACTAATGCTGCCTCTATTACTTATCCTTGCTGTCGGCTACAGCCTGCAAGGTTCGTACCAGTTTTATCAAACCTGAGTCCATGGCGAAAACGAGATTTGTCAACGGCGCGTTCATCGCGCTCATCAGCATGGCATACAGCTCGTCTCTGCTGGGAAGCTTGCTGATGGCTTCTACCTCCTCGGAGGAGACGACTTTCCCATCGATCAAGCCCCCTTTGATCTTGAGGGTGGAATCCCTGGTGAACTCAAACAGTACCTTGGCGATCGGACTGATATCGGCCCGTGCCAGAGCTACCGCCGTTGGATCGATCAGGAAATCCTTCTCAAAGGGAAATCCCAGCTCAGCAAGGGCCAGCCGGGCGTAGTTGTTTTTCACCACCCGGTATTCGGCCTCTTTTTCCTGCAGGGACCTGCGCAGGTCGGTGATCTGGGTTACGTTGAGACCGCGAAAATCCGTAAAGATCACGTCTCGGGAACTTTCGATTAGGTCTCTGATTTTCTTGATGCCTTCGGTTTTATAAGGCTGTATCTTCTGTGTTTTCTCTGCCATAGCTTAAGCCTTTTCCTTGGGATTCACCATGACCCCGGGGCCCATGGTAGAGGATACAGCGATCGACTTGATGAACTCCCCTTTAATATCTGCGGGCTTTTTTCGCTGTACTTCGCCGATGAGGAGACGGGCGTTTTCAGCGATTTTTTCCTTGTCCATGGACACCTTGCCGATCGGTAGATGAACAACCCCCGTTTTGTCCCCCCGGAACTCAACCCGCCCCTTCTTCAACTCCTCGATCGCCTCTTTGATGTTGAAGGTGACGGTCTTCGCTTTCGGATTGGGCATCATTCCCCGACGACCGAGGATTGGGCCGAGTTTGCCTACATCCTTCATCAGATCCGGTGTGGCCACGGCCACATCAAAATCGAGCCATCCCCCCCGGATCTTCTCGATAAGATCGGTGTCACCGACGTATACGGCTCCAGCCTCCTTGGCCTCTTCCGCCTTATCCCCCTTGGCGAAAACCAGTATCTTCTTTTCCGCCCGGAAGCTGTTGGGCAGCACAAGGATGTCCCGAATCGAGTGTTTGGCCTTTACATTCAACTTAAGGGCAATCTCGACCGTCTCGTCAAACTTGGCGTAGGCCAAGCTCTTGACTAGGTCCAACGCCTGATCCAGGCTGTACTGCTCCTGGGCGTTGTACTTCTCAAGGGCCTGACGATACTTCTTTCCCTGTTTCATTACAGCCCCTCCACGATTACGCCCATGCTGCGAGCTGTTCCGGAGATAATCCGCATCGCCCCTTCGATGTCGGTGGCGTTCAGATCCGCCATTTTTTGCTCTGCAATAGCGCGTACCTGAGCTGCCTTGATCGTCGCCACTTTGTCCTTGTTCGGCACCGAAGATCCCTTCTCCAGGCCGCAGGCTTTCTTGATCAGCACCGCCGCCGGGGGGGTCTTGGTGATGAAGGTAAAGCTCTTATCCGCATACACAGTGACCACAACCGGAGTGAGGAGCCCCGGCTCCACGCTCTTGGTGCGATCATTGAACTGTTGAACGAACTGGGGTGCCGATACCCCATGGGGACCCAAAGCCGGGCCCACCGGCGGCGCGGGTGTTGCTTTACCCGCTGGTACCTGCAGCTTGATGAGGGCTGCAATTTTCTTTTTTGCCATCCTAAGTCCTCCGTTCGTGCGGAATAGCGTCTGTCGAAGTTTTGCGAACAGACTCCCATCTCGAGGGCGAAAAGCTAAATCTTCTCTACCTGCAGAAAATCCAGCTCTACCGGCGTTGATCTGCCAAAGATGCCGACCATGACCCGAAGTTTCCCTTTTTCCAGATTTACCTCTTCGATAGTCCCGGTAAAGGAATCAAAGGGACCGTCTGTAATCCGTACGGGCTCACCTTCGGTGAAGGTTTGTTTGGGTTTCAGGACTTTCTCGCTCTTGATCTCGCCGGAGCGTTGCAGCACTTCCCGAGCTTCATCGGGACTGATAGACTTGGGTTTTTGAGTTCTGGTGAACCCTACAAACCCTGTCACACCGGGAATCTGCCGAATCGTGGAGCAGATCTGTTTCCAATTGCTGTCCGGGAGATCCATCTCGATCATGATGTACCCAGGCAGGAACTTCTTTGAAGTTACTCGCCGCTTGCCATCCCGTACCTCAACTACCTCCTCCGCCGGTACCTTGACGTTGAACACATATTCCGACAAAGAGTTGTCTTCTATGAGTTTATTGATGTGCTTCTGCACTTTGTTTTCGTATCCCGAATAGGTATGAACTACATACCAGCCTTTTGCCATCTCGTATCCTTCTTCAGCAGCTCAATCTTTTCGCAGGCTCTAGAAAAGAAGATCGATGCCCGTGAAGATTAAAAAGTCCACCAGACCCAAAGCGAGCGCAATGAGAATAACAGAAACAAGGACAACCTTGGTCGAAGATGCCACCTCTTCACGGCTGGGCCAGGTGACTTTCTTGAGTTCGGCAAAACTTTCTTTGAAGAATCGAATTATCTTCTTCATTCTTCTTCCCCTCTGTGAACCGCGGTTGGATAAGGTAGCAGGCCAGGCAGGACTCGAACCTGCAACATCCGGTTTTGGAGACCGGCGCTCTAGCCAATTGGAGCTACTGGCCTACGAAGGTCAAATTACTTTATCTTGGTTTCCCTGTGCAGGGTATGCTTTCTGTCGAACTTGCAGTACTTGTTGAACTCCAGTTTTCCCTGGATGTTCCTCTTGTTCTTACTGGTAGTATAATTCCTGCGGTTACACTCGGTACACTGGAGGGCAACGAGCTCAATCGCCTTCCCTTTTGCCTTCGCCATGCGGTCCTGTCCTTCCCAATATTGGTAGTACAATATAGTAAAATTCCCCTATTTGTGTCAATGGCATAATTCTCGCATTGCCTCCGGCACAACGCCCGCCCGTGCACACGATGCGTCCGCTAGACGTCCCGGAGAAAAGATCGGGGAATCTGAAATTTTCAAGAGCCTCCGATCGGATTTGAACCGATGACCCCCTCCTTACCATGGAGGTGCTCTACCAACTGAGCTACAGAGGCAGTTAATTCCTTTATATATAAAGAATTACGCCGAAAACCGCCGAATATACTACAATATTTACAGAGTTTTGTAAAGTATCTTCGACAATATATCAACACGAGACGGCAAAGACAACTCACTTCACGGGTAGAACAGGCCATAATCGAAGATATTAGGAAGTACCGGAGACTCGAATACTGGAGAATAGAATGAGTCGCTGCCTATCGATAAAACAGCAGAAGGGACCCGCCGTACAGGCGCCGGTCGGCCAGGCGAAGCCGCCCGCTGGCAGCGGCTGCATTCTCCGGACCAACAACAGTGGGAAACGCCTTCTCCTCTTCCTTGGGAACGTGAATGACCAGCGTGCCCGCTTGGGTCAGGATTCCTCTGGCTGCGATCAGCTCAAGGACCTCGACTTTACCTTTTTGGCGGAAGGGGGGATCGAGAAAAATGAGATCGAAGTTCAGTTTCACCCGCCTCAAGAAATGCTCCACCGGCAGGAAGTGGAACTCGGTCTGCTCCTCGACAAAGGAGGCGTTGCGGGCAAGGATGGAGCGTTTGCCCCGGTCTTTCTCGACAAACACCACCGGTTCGGCGCCCCGGGAAGCCGCTTCGATGCCGACGGATCCGGACCCGCAGTACAGATCGAGGAAGGAAGATCCCCGGATGTCTCCGAGGATGGCGAATATGGACTCCCGCATCCTGTCCATGGCGGGTCTGATCACCCCTGGGGGACAGATCAACTTTCTTCCTTTATATACTCCGCCGGTAATTCTCAAAGGCGGGCTCCTTGAACTTGAAGCGCCTGGCTCAAGCTTCTGTACTGGGGTGTGAGTAATCCGGGATCCTCCGATAGAATTTCCCGGGCATCCTCACGGGCCAGCAGAAACAAATCCCAGTCGCCAACCAGATCGGCAAGGCCGAAGGCCAGGAATCCGGATTGCTTCAAACCGAGAAACTCACCGGGTCCCCTGATTTTCAGATCCTGCTCGGCGATAACGAACCCGTCGTTGGAGTTCTTGATCGCCTTGAGGCGGGCAATCCCCGTGTCGGTGAGGTTTGTGCTGTAAACCAAAAAGGCGTAGGACTGCCTCTGACCTCGTCCCACCCTGCCCCGCAGCTGATGCAGGTTTGACAGGCCGAACCGTTCGGCATGTTCGATCACGATACAACTCGCCCCTGCTACATCCACCCCTACTTCCAAGACACTGGTGGCAACCAGGATATCGACCTCCCCGGCGGCAAACTCCGCCATGATGCGGATCTTCTCCTCCTCCGGGATGCGGGAGTGGATCAGCTCCAGACGCAGATCGGGAAATACTTTTCTCTTCAAGGTATCATACATCCGCTCTGCATCTTTGAGGTCCAGAACCTGGGATTCTTCGATCAGGGGATACACGAAGTAGGCCTGCCCTCCTTTGGCCACCTCCTGGCGCACCCTCTGGTAGACCTTGGCCTCGTTTCCCTGGCGAGCCAGATGAGTGATAACGGATTTGCGTCCCTGAGGGAGAGTACGGATCTCCGACAACTCCAAATCTCCGAATGCACTGAGGGCCAGGGTACGGGGAATCGGAGTGGCTGTCATGAGTAGAAGGTCCGGGTGATCACCCTTGGCAAGCAGAGACCGGCGCTGCCGGACTCCGAAGCGATGCTGCTCGTCAACAATCACCAGTCCCAGCTTCTTGTAGGCTACCCCCTCGGAAAACAGGGCGTGGGTACCGATCAAGAGGTCGATTTCTCCCGCCCTGAGACTGCCCAACAGGAGCTCCCGCTGAGCACCTTGAACGTTTCCCGATAAGAAGGCCACGTTGACTCCCAGAGGCTCGAGAAGGCCCGCCGCATTGTCCCCGTGCTGTCGGGCCAGAAGCTCCGTCGGCGCCAGGAAGGCTACTTGCTCTCCAGCCTCGATCACCGACAATGCCGCCGCCAGGGCAACCAGGGTTTTGCCGCTGCCAACCTCGCCCTGAAGCAGGCGCATGCCTGGATGGGAGGAGAACAGGTCCGCCTCGATTTCGCTTAAGGAAAGAAGCTGATCGGTGGTGAGGGTGAAGGGCAGCCGATCCAGCAGGGCAGCTTTGAGAGTCCCCCGATGTTTGGATCGAGAACGCTCAACGCAAGCGCGGGCTATCCGGCTCCAGCCAAGCAGCAGTTGATGGTGCAAGAGTTCTTCGTAGACCAGGGATACTCGTGCCTGTTCGAGCTGCTCCGTGGATTCGGGGAAGTGAATGCCCTGAAGGGCCAGGCTTTTTGGCAGGAAACCCCGACGTTCCCTCAAGGGTAGGGGCAGCTCTTCCTTCAGGTTTGTTCGAACCTTCTCCAGAGCTCTGGCCATGGCCTGGCGGACCGCATTTTGGCTCAAGCCCTCGGTTAAAGGATAGACCGGCAGGATCCTGGCAAATTCGGCGCTCTCCTGGCCCGGCTCGTAGGCCTCGATTTCAAAGTCGCTCGCCTGAAGCTCTGTACGCTGTATTTGAAATCTGCCCCACACCCAGAACAAAGTTCCGGGAAGAAATACGCGAGAGAGATAGCTGCGCCCGAAACACAGCAGAGCGGCCTGAGCGGTGTCATCCTCCACGATCACTTTCAACGTTTTCCTGTAGCCTTTGCCCATCCAAAGGCGGGAGCGAACCCGAACCAGAACGTTTACCCGCTCCTTCTGGCTCGCCATAGCCAGATTGTCCCGACTGCGGCGGTCCTGATAATCCCTGGGATAATGCCTCAAAAGCTGGGCAACGGTGAGAATACCGAGGGCTTCGAAGCGCCGTCGAAGTACCGGACCGATTCCGTGAATCTCCTCGACCCCCTGTCGGTATTCATGAAGATACATCGGGTCAGATCGGCAGAGTGTAGAAAAACCTAACCAGTAAACCGATAAGATAACCGCCAAGAATACGGACGATAAAGAGAAAAGCGATCGTCAGGTAGAGGTACTGGCGATCGGTCAGGGGACTTCGAGCGGAGACAATTCGGCGTACCAGAGACACCACCGGTTCTACCATCATTCCAACCGCACTGGTAATCTGGGTCTCCTGACCGGGACGAACAGCCAGCACGACCGCCCGAACGATTGCTAGTATCAAAACCAATACGAGCAGGAAGGCGAGGCCGGACCAGACAGCGCCGGTCACGATGCCAAGAAATCTGCCCACCGTGATCGTCCCAAACCGTTGAATCGACTGGATCACGTTGAGAGCGACAACGAGAGTTAGGATCGCCGCAATCGGGGTGAAGTCGAACATACCCTGACGAAGGAAGCGAATACGAGAGAACAAAGACAGGTAGGGATCAGTGACTCGGACCAGCAGCTCCCAGGGCTTGCCGTACACTGCGCCCCGAATCCAGGACAGAAGTATACGTAAAACCAACAGAATCATGTAAACATAGATGACTCCAGTTAAAAAACGCCAGATAGACAAAACCCACCTCCTCTTCTAAAGATGTAATAAGCCTCCGGCCGCACTCTACAGCGGCAAAATTCTGTAAAATCGAGAATCCGAAGAGATTCCCGATGCCGAGCAGACCTCCCGAAGGGCTTTTTTGGCCTGCTCTTCCCTAGCCTCGTCAACAAGGATGTACAGATCGGAAGGCTTGCTGCGATCCTCCCATTTCTGATGCACCGATTCGATATTGATGCCGTTGCCCGCCAGGCAGCCTGTCACGGTTGCCCAGATCCCCGGGCGATTCTCCGTGATGAAATGAAAGAAAAACCGGTACTCCATCTTCTGATCCGGATACAGTTCCAGGGTGCGGCGGGGATCGAAGGGATACCCTCCCCGCTTGGCGTGCAGCATCAAAGCCTGCACAAGATCTCCCAGGTCCGAAGCGACGGATGACGCGGTAGCATTGGCCCCCGCCCCCCGACCCAAAAACAGCGCGGGTCCGAGAAAATCACATTCCACAAATACAGCATTCACTTCGTTTCGCACCGAGCTCAGCGGGTGCTGGGCCGGAATAAGAGCGGGAAACACTGTGACCGCGGGCTTCCCGTCGACGAGCATGGCCGAGGCGATAAGCTTGACCGCGAAGCCTGCTGAAGCGGCGAACTCGATCTCCCCCGGCCTCACCATGGTGATTCCTTCGCAGAGGATCTGCCGATAGTCCACCCAACCACCGAAGGCAAAGCTGGCCAGAAGGCTGATCTTGTGAGCCGCATCCCCGCCACCCACATCGAGAGCGGGGTCGGCTTCGGCGAAACCTGCGCCCTGAGCTTCTTTCAAGGCCTGCTCGAAGGGCAGCTGTTTTTCGCTCATCTGAGTGAGGATGTAGTTCGAGGTTCCGTTGAGGATGCCCATGACCTTGCCGATCCGGTTGCCGACCAGGCTCTCCCGAACCACCTTGATGATCGGGATTCCACCTCCCACAGCAGCTTCAAACTTCAGCTCGACCTGTTTCTCCCGGGCCAGGGCGAACAACTCCGCACCCCGCAAAGCGAGCAACGCTTTGTTGGCGGTGATCACATGTTTTCCCCGCTCGATCGCGGATCGGATAATATCGTAGGCGACTCCTGTGCCGCCCACCAGCTCGATCACGACCTGGATCGCATCATCTTCGATGACGCGACGGTAGTCCTCGACAAGGACATCCTTGGGAACCTGTTTTTTCGCCCTGGCCGTATCAATCTCCGCGACCTTTGTGATCTCCGCGGATGTGCCCATTTTGCTGGCAAAATGTTCGCCGTTGTGTTTCATCAGCGAGTAGAAGCCGCTGCCAACGATGCCCAGACCAACCAGGCCTACCGCTACTCTTTCCATACTTCCTCCACCAACGGGCGATCACGAACTTCCGCCAGTATCTGATCCTCAGCCGACAGGGTAATGTGGGGGGAGGCCTTGATCACGATATCCCCGCTGTCGTCATTTCCCTGAATATGAAAATACACCCCGCAGCCCCCCGGTCGCCCTACTATAAAATCCCGAAGTCTCAGGAACTGTTCCTCACTAACCCCGTCAGCGGCGAAGCGCACGTGGACCGCCCGAGCGCCCTGTTCTTTCAATCCTTCCGGATCAAGCAGTGATTCAACGATCAGCTTGGGGTCGCCCCGACTTTTATCGATTCGCCCCCGAACCGCTACGACGCTGTCCGCCGCCAACTGTTCTCTGGTTTTTTCGTACACATCGGAAAACAACACCAGCTCGATAGTACCGCGAAAATCCTCCAGTTGTGCAAAGGCCATGAGCCGGCCCGTTTTGGTGGTGATTTCCCGTATCTCCTTCAAGATACCGATCACTGTGTACGTTCTCTGTGTAGAGGCGTCGGAAGATTTGCTGAGATCGAGGTTCCCGTGGTTTTGAATGTGTTTACTGTATTTGTCGAGGGGGTGCCCAGAAAAATAGAAACCCAGATTCTGTTTTTCATGGGTGAGCATTTCGAGGGAGGGCCATTCGTCGTACGGGTCAAGAGTCAGAGGAGCCTCCTCGATCTCCAGGGGGTCAAAAAGTGTGGTCTGCCCGTATTTCTGGATTTCCTTGTAGCTGTTCACCGTCTCTAGTAGCCTGTCCAGATTGTTGAACAAGCAGGCTCTGGTGGCGCTGAAACTATCGAAGACACCGCAGCGGATCAGTGTTTCCACGACCTTGCGGTTGACGGTCTTCAGGTCGAGGCGTTTCAAAAATCCCAGAAGGTCTTTGAACTCCCCGCCACTGCTTCGCTCCTCGATGATACGGTCCACCGCCGCACTACCGACGTTTTTTATGCCCCGCAGCCCGTAAACGATCTTTCCATCCCGGACCGTGAAGTCCTGTTCGGATAGATTGATATCCGGCGGCAGAACCTCCAATCCCATAACACGGGCTTCGGATATGTATTCGGACAATTTGTCCGTGGAGTTGATTTCGTTGGTCAGGTTTGCTGCCATGAACTCCGCCGGATAGTTCGCCTTCAGGTAGGCGGTCTGATAGGCCAGCAAGGAATAGGCCGCTGCGTGGGACTTGTTGAACCCATACCCGGCAAAGGGCACGAGCAGCTCGAAGATCTTCTCCGCCTGGGCACTCGAGTATCCCTTGGCCACGGAGCCTTTTAGGAACTTTACCTTCTGCCGGGCCATAACATCCGCCTTCTTCTTGCCCATAGCGCGGCGAAGGATATCCGCCTCCCCCAAGGAGTACCCCCCGACCTGACGGGCGATCTCCATCACCTGCTCCTGATAAACGATCACTCCGTAGGTCTCTTTGAGGATCGGTTCCAGATCCGGCAAGGGGTATTGGATCTGCTTCTTTCCGGTCTTGGCATCGATGAATTGGTCAATATACTCCATCGGACCGGGACGATACAGGGCGTTCAAGGCGATCAAATCGGGGATCGATGTGGGCTTGGATTTCCTCAGGATCTCCTGCATCCCCTGACTCTCAAACTGAAAGATGCAGGTACTGCGGCCGTCACCGAGAAGTCGAAAGGTCGCAGGATTATTTTCCGGGATTTGAGTGATATCCAGATCAACGCCTCGCCGCTCGAGAAGCTGGATGGTGTTCTTGATGATGGTGAGGGTCTTGAGACCCAGAAAGTCCATCTTAACCAGGCCGCAGTCTTCCAGATAGTCCATGGAGTACTGGGTAGATACGGTCAGAGTCTTTGGATCCCGATATAGAGGTACATAGTGAGTCAAATCCTCTCGGCTGATCACGATCCCCGCCGCATGGGTTGAAGCGTGACGATGCAAGCCTTCCAGCTTCAGGCTGGCATCGAGAAGATTTTTGTAATTCTCGCCCTTCGAGGCCATCTGCGACAGTTCCGGGTCCAACTTCATGGCGGTTCGCAGATTCATCTTCGGTCCCATGGGTACCCGCTTGGCGATGACATCGGCTTCTGCATAGGGAAAATCCAACACCCGGGCTACATCCCGAATGACCGCACGGGCTTTCAAGGTTCCAAAGGTGATGATCTGCCCGACCCGGTCACTTCCGTATTTACTTATAACATAGTCGATGACCGCCGATCGTCCCTCGTAGCAGAAGTCAATATCGAAATCCGGCATAGAGATCCTCTCCGGATTGAGAAAGCGCTCGAACAGCAGCCCATATTTGAGGGGGTCAATGTCGGTGATCTTCAGGGCGTAGGCTACCAGAGAGCCGGCTCCGGAGCCTCTGCCCGGACCCACGGGTATACCTTTTTCCCGCGCAAAATGAATAAAATCCCAGACGATGAGGAAATACCCCATGTAGCCCATCGAGTTGATGACGGAAAGCTCATATTCCAGGCGATCTCGGATTTCCTGGCTTGGGTTGGCATACCTTTCCTTGAGGCCAATGTGGGCCAGTTCGGATAAATAGCTCTCCAGGGTATAGCCTTGGGGAACTTCGTAGTGCGGCAGCAGAGGTCCCGGGAGGGGAATTTCGAGATTGCACATCTCGGCGATGGCTCTGGTCGTCTTCAACGCTTCGGGAAACTCAGGCAGTGCCCGGGCCATCTCTTCCCGGCTCTTGAAGTAGAACTCAGGGTAGGCGAATTTCAGGCGCTTACCCTCGCTGACCTTCTTGCCGGTCCCGACACAGATCAGGATGTCCTGGGCGTAGGCATCCTCCTTTTCTGTGTAGTGAATGTCGTTGCTGGCCACCATGGAGATCCCTGTCTGCTTGGATAGTTCCAAGAGTCCGGAAAGAATGGTCTTCTGTTCCGGTATACCCTGATCCTGAGCCTCGAGATAGAAGCTGTCCTTGCCAAGCAGTTCATTGTAGTACAACGCTTTATCCCGAGCCGCATCCATCTGACCGTCCAGAATGAGCCGAGGTATCTCCCCTCCCATACACCCAGAAAGGGCAATTAGGCCACCCTTGTGCTGTTGGAGAAGCTCGTCATCGATCCGTGGCTTGTAGTAAAAACCCTCCAGGTAGGAGCGGGTGGAAAGCTGGAGAAGATTTTGATATCCCTCCACATCCCGGGCCAACAGCACCATATGATAGTAGCGGGCTCCACCTTCACTTCCCGTCTTGGTGAATCTCGACTCGGGGGCGACATAGAACTCCGATCCGATAATCGGTTTGATATCCTGTTTACGGCATTCGAGATAGAACTTGAGCGCCCCGAACATGTTTCCGTGATCAGTCAGCGCCAAAGCGGGCATCCCCAGCTCGTTGGCTTTGGCAACGAGGCAATCTATGGACGCAGCACCGTCGAGAAGGGAGAAATCGGAATGGTTGTGAAGGTGTACAAAATCTGACATGTTCCGGGTTACGGCTCCCACTGCGGCTGTGAAGCGTTTTTCTTCTCTATATCAAGGTTCCGAAATCTATAGTACCATGTTTGCCTTGCGAAGGAGAAGAGTTCTAAAGGCCTGTCTATAACATTTCCAGACTTCGAGAGTTCACCTTCTCCATGAACCAGCGAAACAGGCGTAGAGCCGTCGCCTTCCTGTAGCGCCCTTCCGGGGAGTCCTCCACCTCATTTCCAAGGGCGGCATCCAAGTCGGCAAGCAGGGAATCGATCAACTTGGTCGACACGGGTATGGAGGCATTCTTCAAGCGGGATTCCAAACCAGGCACACGGAGAACCGGGGTCTTCAAACCTCCCAAACAGAAGTGTAGAACCTCGATACTCCCCTTGGGGAAACGGGCCACGCCGGCGAAGCTCAAGGTACTGCGCCCGAGCCGTTGCCTGCCCCCTACCTTGCGGAACAGGGCGAAATCCCACTCCTCCAGGGGTACACGGATCCTGGTCAGGATTTCTCCCGGTCGCAGTTGCGGCCGGCCTCTCTGATTGAGAAAGCTCTCGACAGTGGTCCACCGAGTTGAGCCGGCGGTGCGCAATTCCACTTGAGCATCGATAACGCTCAACGCCGGCAGGGAGTCACCGCGGCAGCTCCGAACACAGATATTTCCCCCCAGGGTGGCAAGATTGCGCACTGCGGGAGTAGCAATTCCGGAAAGGGGCTCAAACAAAACCGGAGGCAGAACGTTGCGACCTAGCTTGAGAATCCTGGACAGATCCAGTGCCGAACCGATGTCGAGGTGGCGCTGGCTGCGAGAGATACGATTCAGCTCCTGAACGTTTCCCAGGTAGATCACTTTTTGTGGAAAAGCGAACACAAGCCCGGGTCCCCGTTGGACCCGGCGGAGGATCTCCGTTCCGCCGGCATAGAGGAGAGAATCGGGATTCCGGGTGTAGAGACGCAGCGTTCCGCCGAGGCTCTTGGGGCGAAATACCCTAACTTCTTTCACTCCGCCTTCTTCCATATCTTCGTTTCCTGCTGCTGCTCTGAAGGACCGCTTCCACCACTCCGTTGTAGCTGCCGCAGGCACAGAGATTTCCCGAAAGAGCCCGGCGTATCTCCTCTGCGTTGGGCTCGCGGTTTGTCAACAACAGCTCTGCCAGAGCCACCTGCATTCCGGAGGAGCAGAACCCGCAGCGGTAAGTCTGGATATCGGCAAAACTCTTGCGGATATCGGTGAAAGATTTGAGGCTCAGGATTCCTTCAATGGTAAGAATCTCAGAATCAGTCAACGCAAAGGCCGGGATCAGGCAGGAGTTGACGGATAGTCCGTTCATCAGCACCAGACAGGCTCCGCACTCTCCTTGGCTACATCCCTCCCGGGTGCCCTTCAAGCCGAAGTCGTGGCGGAGAATGTCGAGCAGCCGGGTGCCGGGATGACACTGCAGGAGCACCTGCTTTTCATTCAGTGTGAAACGCAGCTTGATTACATTTCCAGGCACTGCTGAATCACCTCCGCTGTAATCGGAACCTGATCTACATACAGTCCCGTTGCCTGAGAGACCGCTGCAGCGTAGGCCGGGGGTACACCAAGATGGGGAAGCTGTTCATAACCTTTCATCGGTCCTTCCTGGGTTTCAAGCAGGAGTACCTGGATTTCAGGCACCTGCTCCGCACCGGGAATCAAATCGGTATTCGAACACCGCTTCCGGTCGTCGCTGATGGTTCCCCGGTATTCCTGAAGCTGGCTCGATCCCAGGGCTCGCAGAGTCTCCCCTTCCAGGATCTGCAGAGTGGTTTTTTGGTGCGCGATGGTTCCGGCTTCGACAACCAGCCAGACACTCCGGCAAATACTCTGGAAACTGACTGGATCCAGCTCCACCTCCACCACCGTCGCCGCCCACGCGGATTCTGCACCGCCGTCCCTCGACTTGTCCTTTCCCCGGCGGGGTGCGCGTAATTCGTCCAACGAGACACTGCGCCGTACCTCGATAGGGGCAGTGGCGATCTTCCGCTTCTTCTGCAGACTCTGGCAGCACTGTTCGAGCAGAGGAAGGCCGACGGCCACTGCCCTTGCCAGGGTGGTCTGACCGGTGTCGGGCACCTCTTGTGTATCCACCGGTTGCACGGAAATCTTACTTGGATCAAGATCTAAAAGTAATGCTACTCGGTGGATGAACAGAGCATGGATTCCCATACCGCAATCGACGAAGGAGGTGAAGATCCGAACTCGCTTTCCCCGCTCGAGAACGAGCTTCAGCGTACAGGTGTTGCGGGTCTCCTCGATACTATGCAGGCACTCCCAAATCCCTTCGGCATCCTGGCTGGCAAGGGACATTCCGATGCCCCTCAGGAGATAGGCGGACTGGTCGATGGTTTTGCGGCGCTTCTTGACGGCGGAGTAGGCGGAATATTTTCGCGTAAAATCGGATATTCGCGTCACCTCCTCGAGCACGGCGAGAGCCATAGGCCTGAGTCCTCTGTTCGGCCCTTCCTTTCTACCTGTCCCTACCAGATTCTCCTTTTTCCACGTGTACGGATCGAGATGGGCGATCTCCTCGAGGCGTGAGCTGTGCAACTCCGCCGCAAAAATCGCCTGTGCGCGCCCCGACGCCCGAAAACTGCCGATAGGAGGGAAATCCGTCACCAGGGTGCGCCCGGTAACCTCCATGTTTGGTACTCGATAGGCACCCCAGGCGGAATGTACGGACTGACGGAGAGCTTCACAATCTTTGGGAGGGTAACAGCCACCGTCCATAAAAATCTGAACCCGCACCGCCATGGCACCCCCTTCCCGATCGAGAGCTGTCTGTTGCCGGATAAGGAACTCCGGACTCTTTGGGGAGAACAGCAGGTCTTCTTCCCGGTTATAGATCAGTACGACCGGTTTTGCTGCGGTATAGGCGAGCAAGGAGGCCTGGGCAGCGACCAGAAAGGAGGATAGAAGCTTACCTTCCATCGAGTTTCCCATGGGCACGGCAACGACCCTGACCTTCCGGGGAGCGAGATCCAGACAGCGACAGATCGCCGAACGCAGCCCGAATGGGTCCTGCGTGGCTGCATACAGGCTTAGGTTCTTTCCGTCCCAATCAGCCACCGTTCCCTGTGTATCGGGATAGAAATGCTCTTGGCGGGCTATTCGATACTCCCCTTCAACGATCTGATCCGCCAGGCTGAAGGCCAGATCCACATCACCGTGAGCCACATTGATGATCTGCCCCTCCCGGTACGGGCCGGAGAGATCCTTGTATTCAACCGGGCTCTCCTCTTTAAGCTTCAGTTCAACCGAAGCACAGATCTCGGCCAGGACCTCCGGATCCGGTCCACAGAATAGAATCAGGGGTTCTCCCAGGTAATGCACCTCAGACTTGCCGAGGATGGGAAGAGAATAGCCGGCGCAGGAAAGATTGCTTTTGCCCGGAATGTCGCGGGCCTGTACGCAGGCGTAGCCTTTCGGAAGCGCAGGCACTCTGAGACCGGTGATCTTGCCCTTGCGAAAGGGTGAACGGTAGACGATCCCCCGCAAAGCCCGTTTCGGACTGATGTCATGTATGAAAGTTTGCATAGGTGGTGCGGCTTCATTCTACTTTTGCCTGCCCAACATGGCAAGGAGTCGTGGCGGGATTCCCAGGGAAAAGAAAATAACTCTTCAATCAATATTCAATGTGTGACATAATGCCGATAAAATCTCAGTTGGCGGGTGAAGGAGAAAATTAAATGGCAAAGATTGATTTCGGCGGTGTTGAGGAACACGTAGTGATGAGGGAGGAGTTTTCTTTGGAGAGGGCCCGGGAGGTGTTGAAGGATGAGATCATTGCTGTAATTGGTTACGGCGTGCAGGGCCCGGCTCAGTCGCTGAATATGCGCGATAACGGCTTCAATGTGATCATCGGACAATCGTCCAAGTTCAAGAAGGAGTGGGACAAGGCGGTCAGCGACGGCTGGGTACCCGGCAAGACCCTCTTCGAAATCGAGGAAGCGGCCACCAAGGCGACCATCATTCAGTACCTCATTTCCGATGCTGGTCAGAAACTGGTATGGCCGCTGCTCAAGCCCTGCCTCAAGAAGGGGGACGCCCTGTATTTTTCTCATGGTTTTTCCATCGTGTACAAGGAGC
>JAGLQP010000199.1 GCA_023136785.1 Spirochaetales bacterium | reverse complement strand
ATGATGCTGCTGTTGCGGGCCACCGCCTGATTGGCCAGGCTGGCCAGGAAGAGGGAGTGCTGGTTGGTCTGCTGCTTGAACTTGATATGCTGCGGTCCGATGTGCACGACTTCTCCGCCGAGGAGCACCGAAGCGATAAACGAGGCCACGGCCACGATGGCCGTGCCCGCGGGTCCGCCGCCGTATCCCCCGATCAGGGGAGTGAAGGCCAGGTAGATCGGACAGCCGTAGGCCAGGTAGTAGGCTAGCCGGGTCATGGTTACGTCGTCGACCTGGAGCTCCGAGATCAGAACCATGGCCCTCGGATCGGTGGAGCGCAGACCCCACTGCTCGTTGGTGCAGGCGATCTCATTTTGGGCCATCACCGCATGCCCGGTGATCGGCATACCCGGCCTTCCGGCGCGGCGAACCGCCTCTCGGGACCACTGACCGTAGAGCATGGCTGCCCGGCTGGCCAGAGCGGAGGTGGGACGGATCATCTGTCCGTCGAGCTTCTTCAGATAGCCCGGAAACAGCAGGCTGTCGATAAGCCGCTCCTGGGCAAAGGCTTCATTGAGCTTGACGAAGTGCTCTTCGCTGACGTCGGCATTGAAGGGACCTCCGAACACGAAGGGTAAACGGGGATCCTCGACCTGGCGGTGATAAACCCGCACCGCATCCTTGCCCTGACCCATGGGAAGCTCTGCAGGAGTGAAGCGCAGAGCCTCCTCCACCTCCTCGGGACTGAGCTCGATGATGCGCTTGGAGCCCATGCTGAACACCCCGGTGGCCAGCAGCAGCTCCTTGCCGGCCTGCCAGCAGCGGTCGGCCATCTCGTCATCCAGGTTGATCAGGGTTTTGCCGTCCCAAGTGATTTCGTACTTCTTCTCCAGCTTGAGCACATTTGCCGAGACCCGCTTCATGAGAAAGTCGTTGGCTTCGGTCAGGGGTCCGGTTTCCCCTCGCTTGGCGATCTCCTTGAAGTTCATTCGCTCCAGGCCTCCTTCTTGGCATCGAGCAGCTGAACCGCTTCATAGGCACCTCGCGAATAGCCGTCGGCTGTGATCTCATCTGACCAGGCTTGGGTGACCGGAGCTCCTCCAACCAACACGAAGTACTTGTCCCGCAGGCCCTTGTTTCCGAGAAGCTCGACCACATCCCGTTGATAGAGCATGGTGGTGGAGAGCAGGGCCGACATGGCGATGATGTCCGTCTTCTGGCCCTCCGCCGCCTCGATGAAGCGGGAGGCCGGAACCTCGACACCCAGGTCGTGCACGGAGTAGCCGTTGGCCTGAAGCAGTGCCGCCACAACGGTCTTGCCGATGTCATGGATGTCTCCCTCCACCGTGCCGATTACAACAGCGCCTTTGCTTTTGATCGAGCCGCCCCCGGCGGTAATGGCCTCCTCCAACACGGTCATTCCGACCTTCATGGCATCGGAGCCCAGCATCAGCTGGGGGAGAAAGACCTCCATCCTGTCGAAGGCCTCCCCGAGCTTTCGGATCGGTTCGGCAAATCCCTTTTCCACGGCTTCGAGCAGATCGGTGCCCGACTCTACGGCCTGTTTCGCCGCCGCTACGGCTGCATCACTGTCGTAGTTCTCGATGCTCTCCCGCATCGCGGCGAAGATACTATCCTTGTCCGTTTCGCTCGCCATCGTGATCCTCCTCCGGTTGTTACTCGTTGATCAAACATCCCGGCCGAAAAGGCACAGTTTAGTGCCCCCGCCCTTGGCCAGGGCCAGCTTGTAGACTCTGTGACAGAGACAGACGTCCTCGATGGCCATTCCTATAGGGCTGAAGAAGATCCGCTGCTCCGGGTTGGTACGCCCCGGCTGGTCTCCGCAGACGATCGCTCCCAATTCCAGGATATCCTCTCGGTTGATCTTGCCCTGTTGAATCATCAGGGCAACCACCGGAGTCTCCCTGTGCAGGACGTGTTCGATTCCGTCTACAACCACTCTGTCCGAATTGGTTATGACCTCAAACTCCTCTTCCTGATACGAGCCCACCGCGGCAAAGAAGCTGCCCCGCTTCATCCAACGGTCCTTGACGATGGGCTCGTCCGCTACGGTTACCGTGACCACGATGTCCGCCTCCTGCACCGCCTCCTCCGGGCTGCCTACAGCTTTAGCGTTGAGCCCTTTCGAGCCGTATCTGCTGTTCACCTCTCGAGCGAAACCTTCGGCCGTTTCCCGGCGTATGTCGTAGGTTCGCACCTCCTTCAAACCGGGAAGTACGATCGTAAGAGCCTCCAGCTGGGTTCTCGCCTGTACGCCGGCTCCGATCATGGCCACGCTCTGCGAGTCCGCACGGGCCAGGTATTTAGCCCCCACACCGGTGACCGCCCCGGTGCGCATGGCACTCAAGAAGGTGCAGTCCATGACAGCCAGAGGTATCCCGTTCCATGAATCATTGAGGATGAACAGTCCGGTGCCCCGGGGCAAGCCGAACTTGGTGGGATTGTGGGGAAAGCCGGCGATCCATTTGATCCCGAACACGTCGTACTCCCCGCCCACGTAGGCGGGCATGGCGTTGCCCCGGCCGCGCTCCCGCTCCCCCAGATCCAACACCGTTTTGTAGGGCAGGTTCACCCGGCCCTGGTGGTGAAGCCGAAAGGCGTCCTCTACCGCCTCCAGGGCTGTTTCCATAGTCACCCCGGTAGCCTGCACGTCCCTCTGGTTCAGATACAGAAACTCGATATCTTCCATTCGTTTGCTATTCCTTTCGTTGCTTTCGCACTTGATGCGGGATTTGCGAATGACCCGCCGCAGAGCGGGTCCTCCTTACTTCACTTCGGCTTCCCGCTGCTCCACTTCCCTGACGATCCGTTCCAGCTCCGCCTCGGTGTTGGCAGGCAGAGCCTCGACTTGGTGCTCCGCCAGGAGTTTCTCTACCCTGGCCCCTGCCTGATCCACCATGGTCCGGCTTCCAGCTTGTTCCCAGCGCTCCCTGGTCTGCCTGCTGGCCAGGAGGGGCAGGAAATGCTCCGCCTGCAGGAACTGCATCGTGTGACGCTGTTTGAGAAAGTGGCCTCCGGGCCCGACCTCGGCAATCACGTCCTTCGCCAGGGTAAGCTCATCCACCTGTACTCCCCGGAGTACCCGGTAGATGCTTTCCAGGATTTCCGCATCCAGGATCAATCCCTCTTTGCTCACTGTGAGGGCACCTTCCATGGTGCCTGGGTAGAAGATCTTGTTCACTCCGCCCAAAGCAGCCATCGTGAGCACCAGGGTCTTTTCGTAACCCGCCTGAAAATCCAGGAGCTTGGAGTCCGTAGCCGAGGCGGTCCCGCGGCAGGGAATACCGTAGAAGTGGGCGATTTGGGCGCTGGCCACATTGATCAACCCCATCTCCACCGCTCCGATGGCGATCCGGCCTACCCGCATATCCATGATCGAACCGCAGGTTCCGTACCACACTGGATTTCCCGGATTGGCCAGCTGAATGATCGTTATTCCGCTGATCACATCGGCCGTCTGCTGGGCTAGAAGCCCGGCCAGGGTGACCGGCGAGGTTGCGCCTGCCTGGGGTTCGGAGGTCACATCTATGGGCAGCCCGTACCGGGCGTACTCGAGGGCTCCTTCCATCTGCTCCCTGTCATGAAGAAGAGGAGCCACCGGATTGTCCGTGGTGAAGGTATAGGGTTTTTTCCTTAAAGCAGCTTCACCTCCGGCAATCACCGCCACCATCCTCAGGCAGTCTTCGGCCATGAGCCGCTCCCGGGAGGTCGCCTTGATCGGTTTGCAGGAGTTGCGGATCGACTCCAGGTAGCCGTACACATGGGTCGCCCGGATCGGTACCCCTTCTATCTGAGGCATGATGGAGCCGGAGTGAAGAAGATGGTAGCAGGGCAGGGCATCGGCCAATTTCACCAACTCACCTACATCTTTGAGGGTGGTGCGATGGGTCTTCCCGCTGTCGTAGTCGAAGCAGTTGAGTCGGCCGATCATCGGTTCGATGTGAAGTGCCTCTGTAGAGACTTCGACGTTGAATTTGGGATTGCGGGCGTGAATCGTAAACGAGGAAGGAGCCTGCCGAAGGGCTTGTTCTACGACCGAAGCGGGAATCCTGCAGATCATAGTATCTTCATCCACGCTGGCTCCGGCTTTGCGCAATAGCTCGAGAGCCGGCGGTGCTTTCACCTGCACCCCTGTGTCCCAGAGAATAGACAGAGCGGTGTTGTGGATTTCGTTGATCTGCTCTTCAGAAAGTACTCTGAGCTGTGGCTGAAAGTTCAAGGTGAATCCCTCCATGAAAAACTGCTGCCCCATACTATTTTTAATACCGGAGTTCTTCAAGTGAATTCTTGTAGCTCGCGGAGGATTCGAATGTAGGATTCCCACCAGGTCTATTGGAATTATAATTAGGGATCTACCCGAGTGAGAGTCTTAGATGGGTATGACAAAGGCAGATGTGAAAACAAAACTACCGATACCTCCTCCTGCGGATCGTCGGCAAATCGAAGCTACTACGCCATACTATCTGCAGCTCGTTCGCTACTCATCCTTCGGGGACTACGTAGAGATTAGTGAGGATGAAGCGCGAGATTCTCTGGCCAAAGCAGAGCATTTCCTTTCCGAACTCAAGCGGGCAACCCGCTCCATCTTGGAAGACAAATAAAGGGCTGCCCCGTAGATAGGGGCAGCCCGTTTTCCTGTCCAGGTGATTGC
>JAGLQP010000198.1 GCA_023136785.1 Spirochaetales bacterium | reverse complement strand
TGGTCCTGTACACGGGGACACCTCGGGCAAGAGTGGTGGGATCCGGCTCTTGTCCGGCGTGCAAAGCCAACGTTTCAAAAGCATAGTTATGTTCTTCCATGGTAATCTCCTTACTTTTCGTTACTCTTCTAGATTTGATACATATAACCGGTGTTTTGTTCTTCGAGTTCCTTGGTTCGTTGCATGATGCCGGCGAAAGTAACCGAATCCACGATATTAGAGATAGCATCGGTTACTTCCAGCCAAACCTCCCTGAACGCACAATACTGTTCTTCTCCACAGCTGGAATCGTGTATTTTCTTGCCACAGATGATGGGCTCGACAGGACCTTCGATCAGGCGGACGATGTCGCCGATCGATATTTCTTCAGGCGGTTTCGTCAACGCGAATCCACCGCCGATTCCGCGCTTGCTGGTGACATATCCGGCGCCCTTGATGATCAGCATGATCTGTTCCAAATAATGCATGGGGATATTCTGCCGACCGGCGATTTCCGAAAGGGGGACCACCCCTCCGGATTCGTAGTGCATCGCCAGGTCAAGAACCGCCTTCAGCGCGTAGTCGCCTTTATAGGTAATCTTCACAGATCATTCCCTACGTTTAATATAATATTTGTAAGTATATTACTTATATTTAAATAGTTGTCAAGAGCCTTTTTGTTCTTTTGTGATTCGCTTACCTTGAAAGTGTGGAAAAACCTGGGGAATGGGATGTGAAGGAGATCAGTTTGCTTTCTTGTTGTACCAGTTCTTGGCTTTTCTGCGCTTCAGCTCTTCTTCTCGGTTTTCCCAGTAGTGCTGCAAGGTCTTCTTGTTCTCGCAGCTTCGGCAAATGGCTTTTCCGTCGCGGTACTGGTCTACTGGGCGCCATTTCTCGCAATCCTCGCACTTCCGTTCACGGGCGTGGGGATCCGTGGTATTGTGCAGATAGTAGTAGCTGGCCCGGACTTTCTTCAAATTCTTGTAGGATATGCGGTCCGTTTTCATCCAGTAGTGTATGGTGGACTGGGTGGTCTGAAACATTCGAGAAAAATCCGCCTTGCTCATGTCATACTTGTCAGCGATCCAGCGGATCATCGTGGAAACGGGCAGATCGTCGGGCAGTTCCGTTTTGACGTTCATCAAAAAGATTATCGGCTACGTACCGCTTTTTATAAAAAGGATTTTACCGCGATTGAAGTGCGCGGCGAGAGTGCGGTTCGACTACTCCCACTCGATCGTTGCGGGGGGCTTGCTGGACACATCGTACACAACCCGGCCGATCTCCCCTACCTCGTTGGTGATGCGGGAGGAAATTTCCAGCAGATCGAGGGTGGGAAAGGGATAGACGTCCGCAGTCATTCCGTCCCGCGACACGACGGCTCGCAGTGCCAGCACGTAGCCGTAGCGGCGAATATCTCCGGCCACACCCACGGAGCGAAGAGGCAGAAGTACCGAGAAGGCCTGCCAGATTTCGTCGTACAGCCCTCTTTTTTTAAGTTCCTCGATGTAGATGGAATCCGCGTCCTGGAGAATCCTGATCTTCTCCCGATTCACCTCCCCCAGGATGCGTACCGCTAAACCCGGACCGGGAAAGGGATGGCGCCAGACGGTATCGTGGGGAAGACCAAGTTTCTCGCCGAGCCGGCGTACCTCGTCCTTATACAGAGCTGCCAACGGCTCGAGAAGCAGTCCCTGTTCCCGCTTCGCTTCGACCAGGGGGGAGCGTACGTTGTGATGAGACTTGATCACATCCGCCTTCTTCCCCACTCCCTTGCCGGATTCGATCATATCCGTATACAACGTTCCCTGGGCTAAAAACGAGCTCGCCACGCCCAGACGGTTGATCTCCTGCTCCTGCACCCGGATAAACATGTCCCCGATCCGCCTACGTTTCTCTTCAGGATCGGAAATACCGGACAAGCTTTCGAGAAAGCGGTCCGAGGCGTCGATGATGTGCAGGTGCTTCGCTCCCAGTCGGCCGAGAAGCTCCCCCACCTCCTCGGTTTCCTTTTTCCGCATCAGCCCTGAGTCGATGTACATGAGGTGCGCCTGATCGTCGGACAGGCTGGCTAAAAGAAGGGCCGCAACCACTGTGGAATCCACCCCTCCGGAACTCAGGAGCAGCACTCTCCGGTCCCCGACCTTTTGCCTCAAGGTTTCGCTGATGCTTCGCAGGTAGGCTTCGACGTTCCACTGTTTTCTCGCCCCGCAGATGCGAACCGCAAAGTTTTCCAGTAGCTGCTCTCCGTGTTCGCTGTGGGTAACTTCGGGATGAAACTGCAGACCATAGATTGGCTTCTCTTCATGGACGATCACCGCCGGAAGATCGTTCGTTGTCCGTGCAGCGATTCGATAGCCTGGAGCGGTCTTGCGAACCGTATCGCCGTGGCTCATCCAAGAGACAAAGCCGTCGGGAATCCCTTCGAGCAAGAGCGAGGATTCTTCTATGCGCACGGAAACCCGTCCGAACTCTCTTTTCGGTAGGGCCGCTACCTCGCCGCCTTGATCGTGGATCAACCTCTGCACTCCGTAGCAGATCCCGAGGATGGGGATTTCCAGAGATAGAAGGCGAGGATCCGGTCGGGGAGAATCCGGTTCGTATACCGAGTAGGGTGAGCCGGAAAGAATTAGACCGCGAATCTCTTCCCGGATCAGTCCATCCAGTGGTGTGTCCCCGGGAACGATCTCGCTGTACACACCAAGATCGCGGATGCGGCGGCCGATAAGCTGCGTGGTCTGGCTGCCGAAATCCAGGATTAGGATTGTGTCCATGGGTTCCTGCGAACGATGGTCTCGCTTCGATTGTGACCCACGGAGACGATATCTACCGAAGTTTCTACATATTCCTCGATGAAGTGAATATAGTCCTTGGCTTCTGAAGGAAGGTCATCAAAACTCCGGCAGGACTTCACCTCCCCCTTCCAGCCGCGAAAGCTCTTCAACACCGGCTGGGCTTTATTTAAATGCTCTATTGTCGCGGGAAAATCGACAACCTCATTCCCATCGATACGGTAGGCGGTGCAGGCCTTGATTTCCTCCATCCCGTCATACACGTCGAGCTTGATCAGGCACAGGCCGTCGATCGAGTTGCTGCGGCAGGCGTAGCTCAAGGCAACCAGATCCAGGTACCCGCAGCGGCGGGGACGACCCGTCGTTACCCCGTATTCCCTGCCGATCTCCCGGATCGTGTCCCCCAGCTTTCCATCCCGCTGCTCCGTGAACTCCGAAGGAAAGGGTCCGTTCCCCACCCGAGTGGAATACGCCTTGAATACCCCGATGACCCTGTCGAGACTGTGGGGCCCGATTCCGCCGCCGATGGCAGCCCCGGCGGCACAGGATATGCCCGATGAGACAAAGGGATAGGTGCCAAGATCCAGATCGAGGAGAGTGCCCTGGGCGCCTTCAAAAAGGATATTCTTGTCACGGTGTTGGTGCACAAACCCGGAAACATCCACCACCATGTCCCGAATCTTCTCCCGATAGGGCTCCAGGAAGCTCTTCTCCTCTCTCTTGAACGTCTGCCAGACCGCAGGGTCGAACAGATCCGCCACCCGGATTCCGTCGCGATGCGCTTTGAGGGCATAGGTGATTCCGATACCGCGACCAGTTGTTCCGATGGGAATCCGGCGCTCCGCGTCTTTCTGACGATCCAACTCTTTGTACTGGGGCAGTACAACATGGGCGCGATCGGAGAGGAAGACCCTACCCTTCCAAGAAATGCCGGACTGTTCCAGACCGTCGAGCTCCTCGAACAGGTTCTCCAAATCGACGGCCATCCCGATCCCAAGCACGGCTTTCTTATCCGGCGTGATCACACCGGAGGGGATCAGGTGGAGTTTGAACGTCTGTTCTTGGATCACCACGGTATGACCGGCGTTTGCACCTCCGGAATAGCGGAGAATAATATCGGCTCCTTCTGCGAGAAAGTCGACAATCTTCCCCTTGCCCTCGTCTCCCCATTGGGCCCCGATCACTACAAGTTTCATGGTTCTACTCACCTTTCGGTTTGTTTTCTGTGTGCGTATGGGAGCAAAAAGATCCTCCCCTAATGATCAGCGTGTGTGGAGCGGTTTTGCCGTTCCACTGCTGATCAGAGGTATTTCCACAAGCTTTCCGTCCACCAGGGCTTTGAGCTTGCTTACCTCTTTTTTCAGCTCACCAATCACGTCCCGGACACGGTCCGAGGCTTTGCTGTTGTCAAGTGTGACGTCATGGATCTTGTCCAACGAGTCGCTGACTGCTCTATTGGCCGCAAGCTGTTCTTGGACTGCCATATTCAGACTGCGCACAAAATCTGAGTACTGGCTCAGATCTTTGTTGATTCGATCAAAGATCTCCCCCGCCTCGTTGGATGATTCCCCGCCGATGACAATCACCTTCTCCATCTGTTTGACCAGACGGCCGATCTCCCCGGAGGTTTCAGCGGATCGTTCAGCCAGGGTTCGGATTTCGCCGGCTACAACGGAGAAGCCGGTGGATTCGTCCCCAACCCGAGATGCCTCGATTGCTGCATTGAGGGCCAGCAGATTGGTCTGATCGGCGATTTCGTTGATCAGATCGAGAGAGGCATCCATCTGCTCGGCGACCTCGTGGATATCGGCGATTTCCGCAATCATCCGCTGCATGGTTTGATTCCCTTGGTTGGAAACATCTACGGTCTGTTTGATCGAGTTGGTGGAACGGTTCGT
>JAGLQP010000197.1 GCA_023136785.1 Spirochaetales bacterium | reverse complement strand
GATAGGACTTGAGAAAAGGTCAGCAAAAATGTTTCGTCCTTCTCGATTCCCAAGGATGGGTCGATGCCGCCTCCGGATTGTGTCGGCACGAGGACCCGGCCGCCTTCCACGGTTTCCACCGATACTATTGACGGCTCAATCACCTCTTGCACTCGAAAGCTGAAATGAAAATCCTCTACAAGTCGGTTTCCCGATCTGTCGGATATCTCCTGGCTCAGTACCACCTCGTAGCTCCGCCCGAATTGATAATCCGCAACGGGTAGAAAATGCACTTCCGCTCCTTCCGAGAACCATAGGAAGCCGCCGCGGACCGTGGGGAAAAGAGAAAAGCCACTGTAAAAACTCGCCTCGTCAATGGGTTCGGAGAAAACAACGCGTATAGATTCTCGAGGCGATATCCCGGTCGCCCCGTCAGCCGGCGTATAGGAGAGCACTTCCGGAGGGATCAGCTCTTCCCCTGTGACAAAATCAAAGGCAAAGGGTTCGGCAAGAGAATTGCCGTAGATATCCTCGGCTGTAGCAGCTACCGTCAGGGTATAACGGCATCTTTTGGAAACAGGGACTGTCGGGAAAAAAACCAGCACACTGTCTTGCTCCCTCCAGGCAAAGTTCCCCCGCACCCTGTCAGCGTCTCTGGTCAAAGAAAATGCATCTTCGCAAAGAGGCCTGTTCATGGAGTTCGAAAAGCGGACAGTAATGTACGAAACCTCTTCCACCGTTACACATTCCCGGCTCGGGGACCAAGATATGATCTCCGCCGCTTCCATATTCAGCAGTTCGACGACAAAGGAACAACTGGAAAGGACGACAAACAGAATCACAACCCTACTCCGCCGGAGAACTCCGGTCACAAAGCGATGCGAACCAGCGCCGGCTGAAGTTTTCGGCCGAGCGGCCTGGCGATAATGGGGGCATTTCATCCTCATATTCGTCCCTGTCCTCCTTTACTCCACCGCGGCGATAAGCAGCTGCTCGAGATCGGTTTCCAGTCGCCTACCTTCGTCTGTGCCCACCCCACCTGGATCACCCCGAATGCACAGTAGATAGTAGATACGCTGAGCGCTTGTGGACGGCTGGAGATCGGAAAAGGTAATGCTGAGCCGGCTGTCTGCTGTCCAGGAGAAACCGGTGGCTATCGGATTTGCCACCCCATCGCTGGGGAAAAGGCAGATAAGAGAGATCGCCTTCTGAACCGCCATTTTCTCGTTGTTGCTGCCAAACACAGCCCCTGTAAAAACGAATACAAACGTGTAGTCATAGTTTGAAGTGATCGGGTAGGGTTCGATTTCAATTCCCGTTGCGGTCGTATAATCCTCTGGACCCAAGATGATCCCGTCGCGAACAAGCTCGGTGCTGACCTCGATCAGTCCGGAGATAGTGCGAAAACGGACAGGATCAAAGAGCTTGAGGGGATTCCCCACCAGGTCGACAGCTTCCGCTCTGAAGTCGAGAAGATAGTCGGTGTCCGGGGCAAATCCAACTTCCGGCACAAAAACCAGGGTCAGTGCATCCAACCAGACGAGGATGGCGGATACGGGAGGATCTAAGATCAAGGCAGCCTCGGTGCCACTTTGTTCCATGGCTTCGCTGAATGCGACGCGCAACGCACTCTCGAGATCTATGTCCTCTTCGAGGCTGCCGCCGGTCTCCGGATAGAGCTGAGCCGGCAGATTGAAGACAGGTTTTATGCTGACAACAAATGGCGCTTCGACATCCTCCTGTACCCAGAATACCACTTCTTTCCGCTCTGCCAGGGGGATTCCGTCGATATCCAGGATCTCCTCGGAGAACTCAACCGTGTAGCGCTGGCAGTGCGTCCATTTCTCCTTCGGTGTCAGCACCAGCTCAGTGGTTCCGTCTTCCCAGCTGGCGGTTGTGTCCGAATGTGGATCGATGCTGAACCCCCGAGCCAAAGAAGCAGGATCGATGTCCTTTGAGAAAAAAATGTGCAGGCTGGTGTCCGAGGCAATCGTCTCCCCCTGCCCCGGAGTCGTGCTCACCACGTAGGGCGCCGATTCATTGCTCACCAGGTAGTAGAACGGGATGATCCGGTTTACCGAGTATTCGACGCCCCGAGTGTCGTAGAAGCTTCCGGAGAACGAGAGTACGTTCCGTCTGCCGGGGATCAGCTCCGGTACGGCCTGGAATTGCACGGTTTGCCCATCCCAGTGATAAATCCCGGTCCTGACTCCCCCCTCGTCCTTGACGGTGAATAAGGCTTCCACCGAGTCTCTGTCGGCCTCGAAATCAAATCGAATATGAGGGTTCTCACCGGTTGTGAGGATTTGATTTTCGACTCTGGGGTAGTATTCGATGCCTGATGAGTCGGGGAACTCGAAGATCAGGCCACATGAGAGCAGGGACAGAGAAGCAATGACAGCAAAGGTCGATAACCTCGATCTGTTCACGGCACTACCTCCACATCCGTTCCATCCCGCAATCCCAGCGAGGAATCAAGAACGACCGCTTCCCCTTCCTTAAGACCTTCCAAAATGACAACGGAATCCCCTACCCGTTGTCCGACGACCACCTCCTGCCGGAACGCCCGCTCGTTTCGAACCACATAGACAACTGCGTTCCCGGCAGGAAGGGCCTGGGGATCGGTCAGAACCGCCTGGTGAGGAACCGTAACCTGTTCCTTGGCCTCACCCGTAAAGATCCGTACCCGGGCAAACATCCCTGGAATGTAATCGCCTCTTGAATTGTCCAAGCTTATGCGCACCCGAGCCGTCCGTGTTTTGGGATTAATGTACGGGGCGATGAGTTCGATCTTCCCCTGGACCGTTTGTTGAAGGTCAGCTTCAAAGCGAAGGTCTGCTTCCTGTCCTGCCCGTAGACCTATCAGGTCACTCTCAGCCACCTCCACCTGTGCATACACGGTGTCTGTGTTGAACAGAGTAAAAAGCAGAGTGTCTCGACCAGCTTTTTCCCCCACCTCGACGAATCGCATTCCTACGATTCCCTCGATTGGAGCCTCCACAACAGTCTCCTCGAGCATCATCATGACGCGGCGGAGCTCCGCACGGGCAGCTCCGAGCTCCGCCTCGGCGACTCGCCGCTCCGCAAGCAGCATTCGGGTATTGATGTCTGCAAACACCATCTGCCGCTGCAGATCCTCTACGGGTACTTTCAAACCTGCCGCCAAGATGTCTTCCTTTCGAAAACCGATTTGCTGGATCTCAAGATTTTTTTCCGCCCGGACAAGCTCCATCTGAGCAGCTACAAGCCGGGTCCGGAGGGTCTCCAATTCTCCTGTGGATATCCCGCCCGCTTCATGCACGCGTTTCTTGTTCGAATAGATCTTCGAGATATTGTTGTACTCCGCCTCTCGCTGTGCTAAATCCGCTTTGGCTTTTTGAATTTCTAGGATCTTGGCTTCTACGGCCTTCTTTCCCTCCAGCAGTCTTTCCTCTGCCAGAGACAGAAGCGCTTGTTTCGACGCTACCTCCGCCTCAATCTGCTCATGGTTAGTGAGCAGTCTTTCTTTGGAAAACAGAGCGAGGGCCTGGCCTTTGGACACTCGCTGTCCTTCCTCGACCGGGACGCTCTCTATGGTCCCGTCAATACCCGGATAGATATCCGCCTTGCTGTGGTAGACCAGCGTACCAAAAGTTTCCAAAAAGGGCCGGACGGTCTGCAGGCAGGAGTGGACCACCCGAATCTTTTTGCGAACCTGCGTTTCGTATGCACCGGGCTGTTCATTCCTGTCTGCACATCCTTGATTCAACAGCAGCAGGGACAGGAAGCAGGCGGAAAGCGCGATCATCCGGATCCGATCACCTGCTATCAACTTCACCTCCCTTCCCCGGCGAGGAGGATATAGTTGTGGCTACTTTCCAGCAGGTCCAAGCCGCACAGGGCGAGCAGGGATGTTTCCAATTGAAAAAGCGATACGATCCGGGAAAGCTGCTCGATCCGCAGTCGGGTCAATTCGATTCCACTGTGTAAATACTCGAGACGGGTGATCTCCCCAATCTCGAGCACCAGGGCCTGTATCTCGTGTCTCTGGATCTGTAACTGCAGTTTTTCGACTTCCAGCCGTAGGTTTTCAAGCAGATGGAATCTGGTCTCCAACTGCTGCCGCACAGAGAACTCGAGCTTCCGTTCAAAACTCCGCATCTCGGCTTGAGCCTTTTGGAGATCGATTCTGGCGATTCGTACCGATTGCACTCCCTCCAGGTTCTCCCCCACATCCGCGGATGAGGTCATCCCCAGCGAACGTTCGCCGATTGCATCGCTTCCTGCTGAGAAACTGGTGCGAAAAGGAATGAAAGGGGTGCTGAAATCCAGGCTCAACCCCAAAGAAAAACCCGGACTCACGAGGGGGAAACCTTCGCCGGAAACACTTATCTCCGCCTGGGTGGAAACCCTGGGCAACCAGCTGTTCTGAGCCTGTCGCAAAGCAGCCTGTAGAGCGGCGAGCTCCGAGTCTCGTCGCTGAAGCTCGTAACTATTTCTTCGAGCAGCATCGATGTAATACTGTACATCCTTCACTTTCAGCAGTCCCTCAAAACTGGAGTTGATGGTTCCCGCCAACTCCACCACCCTGATCGCCTCGATGCCCAGCAATTCTTTGATTTCGAAGACCAGGCGCTTCTCTTCCTGTTTCAATAAGGCCAGTTCGATTTCCAGGTCTTGCATGGCCAACACGATCTCTACATAATCGAGCCGGGTGATTTCCCCCAAACGCAATTCCTCCTCGGCGATGACAATCTGCTCTCGTCCCGTTGCC
>JAGLQP010000196.1 GCA_023136785.1 Spirochaetales bacterium | reverse complement strand
GGTTTTTACCGGGACGGCGGGATCAATTATTTCCGGTCCTTCAAGCACAGCGAGACTTGCGTGACCGGTATGATCCTCTCCATTCTGGCCCACTTCCGCTTCGACGATCAGCGAGTAGGGCGACTGGCCCTGCACCTGCTGGAGCAGCAGATGCCCGATGGAGGGTGGAATTGCGAGTCCTACAATGGTGCCACCCACAGCAGCCTCCACACGACGATCAGTGTTCTCGAAGGTCTTTGGGAATATGAGAGGTCGAGGAGCGAGAATCCCGCAAAACCTGTTGGCGGTGATCAGCTGTCCTTCGTGCCGGAAGTTCGGGAGGCTCAAGCCAAGGGGCGGGAGTTCCTCCTCCAGCACCGGCTGTTTCGTTCCCATCGAACCGGCGAGATCATCGATGCCCGTATGACCCGCCTTTCCTTCCCGCCCCGCTGGCGCTACGACGTGCTTCGGGCTCTCGACTACTTCCAGCAGTGTGGTGCCGAAGCGGACGATCGAGTCGAGGATGCTGTGGAGCTAGTTCTCAAAAAACGCCGGCCTGACGGTCGCTGGCCTCTTCAGAACCGCCATCCGGGTCGAAGTCACTTCGAGATGGAGAAGGTGGGACAGCCGAGCCGTTGGAACACCTTGAGGGCTCTGAGGGTATTGCGGTGGTATCGGGGCCTACGCTGAAAGCCGTGTTTGTCATTTCATCACTTGCGGGAAATTGCTACCGGGGTCTTGCGTTCCATCTGTTTCTCAAGATCTGCAGCAGGGACTGCCCGTAGAGCATGGTGGCCAGACCGATAAGGATCAGGGGCAATCCGATACCTAAATATGGAGCAGCACTCTCGTTTCCGAACAGCAATCCCAGCAAAACAGCGATGCCGGGGTTCACCAGAGCGTGACTGACTATCCGGATCGATGGTTCGTTCACAAGGAGATAGGCGTAGGCGGTGATGGCCAGGGAGCCGACAACGCCCAGGTAGGAGAGGCCCAACGCGGATCGAAGGGTGACTCCGGCAAACACCGATGCCGGGGTGTGTCCTGAAATCAGGGCTATCGGTATCGATACCAACCCGGCGAAGAGCATCTGGATACCACTGTTGATTCGGCTGTCCTTCGGAAGGGGCAGACGGTGGGCCAGACTGGTGCCGAAGGACCAGAGCAGCATGGCCGCCAGTATCATCAGGATCTGCGGAGTCAGGCTGCCCCGAAGAGACTGGCCATTGTAGAGAAGAAACGCCACTCCACCCAAACCGACCATGATTCCGACAAAGCGTATCCAGCTAATGACCTTACGGAAGAGGAATCTATCGAAGGAAGCTACGGCCAGCGGCACGGCAGCCATGACCAGGGCTACGATATAGCTGTCCACCTTCTGTTCGGCAATGGTGACCAGGCCGTTGGCCCCGACGAGAAGCAGTGTACCGAGGAGCATCGCGGATAGTAGCGATGGAATCGAGAGAGGTTGCCGGGCTTTGGAGGTACCAAAACCCAGGACAAGAAGCAGCACGCCCCCCACTGTAAAACGCAGGCCGACGATCGAATAGGGCGGGAAGCTTTCCAGAGCCATCTTTATAAAGAAGTAGGTGGAGCCCCAAACAATATATACGGTGAGGTAGGCGACGGCTGTTTTTAGGGCGTCTCTGTTCACGATAGACTAGGCGAATCGGCGTGTTTTCAGGAATGCTTCGCGGCGAGGTAGGTGTTGCCTAGATTGAGAATCTGGTCGCTGCGGATGAACTGATAGGTGGTCAGCTCTCCGGCGGTGTCGATCGTTTGTTCCAGGTTCACAAGTTCGTAGTTCCGATGCTCGATCGTCAGTTCTAGACTAAATTTCTTGTTTTTCGAACGGGAACGAATCGGTTTGGGCAGGAAACTGTAGAATCCCTTGGTTCCGGCATTGGTGCGGTAGGGGTTGAGCCACCCCCGTTCGGCCGGTTCTGCCAGATTACCGTTGATAGAAACGCGAACGCTTGCATCCAGCACCGGTTTCTTCGTGTTCTTGTCGAGAACTCTTCCGATCAAGTAGGGGAGGTTGTGCCAGTACTTCCGCACATCGGGAAGGTCCTCCTCCCGCATGGGCCGGACTTCTGCCGCGGGTTCTTCGGTTTTCCTTCGACTCTTGACGATGTCGATGGCTTTGTGTACCAGGATCAACACCTCCACCAGGCTGGCAAGGCCGTCCTCGCTGTCCGCGTCTACCCAGTGATCTGCGGCCAGACGGGTAAACCCCCGCTCGCTCATGATATAGCGAGGAGGGAGTCGGTTCAGAGTGTAGGCAGCCACATCGTGGAGAAGGTTCTCGCCGGCTTCGATGTCGGGACGGTCCTCGATTACGATATCCGTAACGTATTGTACGAGATCTTCTTGATAATTTTTCAGTTTCATTGATCTATGTCCGCCATAGCATAGCGCAGTATTTTGGGTCTGTTCAAGGACAATCATTCATTTATTTTTTTGTGAAAAGAAGATATAGTGTTAGGTGCAAAACGATCAAACGAATGATTATCAGCGACAGGAAGAGTTTTGACAGCTATATAGACCAGAAACGGAACGATTTGAGTACGGCTGTCCACGACCTGTGGACCTCGAGGGATGAATCAGTCTGGGCTCAGGAATCGTATTTCTATACTCGACTCGGCGAGCTGGCAGACAAGGTCGGCCAAGCCATGTTTGCCTACGATGTCCTCGAGGAGGGTCTCAAGCATTTCCCGCGTGACGTGCGCCTGATCCAGCTGTATTGTCTGTCCCTGATCAAGTGCGGCTATCTCATCAAAGCCCGGGATCTATTGAGCCGTCTTGTTAAGCAGGGGCATCAGGACGAGGAGACCCTGGGCATTCTCGGTCGGGTCTACAAAGAGATGTGGTCGATCTCGAGCGGCGGTGCACCGGACCATCCCTCCCTGAGGAAATCCCGCAACCTCTACCTCAAAGCCTTTGCCAATACCCGAGGGAACTACTCCGGGATCAACGCCGCTTCGTTGAGCTTGATCATGGGGGATCTCAAGGCAGCCCACAAGCTGGCACGGATGGTGATCAACATCTGCAGTGAGAGTTTAAAAGAGGAACAGAACAAGAAGGATTACTGGATCATCGCGACTCTGGGTGAGGCTTTCATTCTCCTGGGCAAGCAGAATCAGGCGGAGAAGTACTACGGCCTGGCCCGGAAGATCGCAGGGAAGAACTATTCAAGCATCGCCAGTACCAGGCGTCAGCTGACGCTGTTGAGCCGGTATATGGACGTTGAGGAAAGTATCCTGGCAACCCTACAGATACCCCCCGTGGTTGCCTTCTCCGGGCACATGCTCGATGCACCGACGCGAAAAAGCCCCCGGTTCTCCGTGGCTGCGGTACAATCTGTTGTGAGTCGGATCGATGCTGTTCTGAAACAACTGGATACCGGTATCAGCTATTCCTCGGCCGCCTGCGGATCGGATGTGCTTTTTCTCGAGTGTATGCAGAATCGAGGCGGCGAAACCAACGTGATCCTTCCTTTCGACCGGGAAGATTTTTTCGACACCAGCGTCAGCTTCGCCGGGGAGGAGTGGATGCGCCGCACCGACCGGGTCCTGGAGCGGGCGTCTCGGGTGAACCAAGCCAACCGGGGAAGATACGGTGGGGATGATCTCCTGTTCGCCTACGCCAATACCATGATCATGGGTCAAGCTATCTTGCGGAGCCGGCTGCTGGAAACCGATGCGCATCTGATCACCGTGTGGGACGGCAAACGCAACGGAGCCGCGGGAGGGACATCTGAGTTCGTCGAAATCTGGGAATCCCTGGGAATGCCGATTACGGCGATCGCAAGCACCAGTGGAGAGGTCTTCCTCTCCCGAAGCAGCAATCCCACGGCCGGAATCATCAGCCAGGGACGATCCGCAGCTAAACGAACGCCTCGGGCAGGCAGGCGCAGGACCCGCAAACATTTTCAAAAACGCAGCGGAGAGGTGGGCCGGGAAATCGTGGCCATCCTGTTTGCAGATCTGGTGGGTTTCAGCAAGCTGGAGGAGGAGCAGTTTCCCCGCTATATCGAAGGGTTTCTCGGAACCCTGGCCGGCAAGCTGAAAAACTCTCCCTACGATCCGATCTACAAAAACATCTGGGGCGATGCGATCTGTTTCGTTTTTGACGACCTGCTCTCCGCGGCGGAGTACGCCATGGAGCTGCGCGATATGGTACGGGAGACCGAATGGGATCGCCTGGGTCTGCCCCGGGATCTGAACATTCGCATCGGTCTTCACGTGGGGCCGGTGTACTTCGCCCGGGAACCGGTGCTGGACCGTTTGAACTTCTTTGGTTCTCATGTCAATCAGGCCGCTCGGATCGAGCCGATCACCAGTCCCGGAAATGTGTACGCCAGCGAACAGTTTGCCGCCTTTCTGCTGGCCAACCGGGACAACCCTCTGGAGTGTAAATACGTGGGAGTGATCGTGCTCCCGAAGGAGTTTGGGAGCTACCCGATCTACCACATAAAGAGGAAGACGGAAATAGAATGAATCTTTGTCAGGAGAAAGAGCCCTATGCCTAAAAAAAGTACCTCTTCCGGCAGGAAAACTTCTGCCGGAAAGACTGGAGGGAGTACGAAAACCACTGGGAAGAAGACGTCCGGTAGCAGAAGCTCAACCGCGGCAAAGCCGAAGAGTACAAAGGCACGGACCACAACCACTTCTAAGAAGAAGGGCACAGCCGCCAAAAAAAGGACGACCGCTGCCAAGAAGAGCACCGGTGGAACCGCAAAGAAGAGCACGACCCGGAAGCCGGTA
>JAGLQP010000195.1 GCA_023136785.1 Spirochaetales bacterium | reverse complement strand
TCAGAAAGGTTCCCCCGCGCCCCAGCAGCGGAAGCGCTTCCTCTATGGCGGCGGTAGATCCGGTTGCATCGATCAGATAGTCAACACCGTTGGTGCAGAGCCCGCGTACTTCTCGTTCCAAGTCTATCTCCTGGGGGGAGAGTACTCTGTCTGCACCCAGGCTTTTCGCCTTCCTTCTCCTCATTGACACCAACTCCGTTTGTACCAATATTACTGCCAAACTCCTCTTCAGTACCGTATTCCAAAGCAGCCCCACCGTCCCCGCACCCAATAGTAGAAAGGAACGACCCGCCTCGGGCTGGAGCCTGGACAAGCCGGCCAACACTGTGGAGAGGGTTTCTGTCAATACTGCTTCCTCAACCCCGACATTGGGGTTGATCTTGTAAATATTGGCAGCTGGAACAGACGTGTATTGAGCGAAACCTCCGTCATGTTGATAGCCAATAAACGCTTCCCTTTCACAAAAACGATACTCCCCCTGCTTACAATTATCACAGGTTCCGCAATAGATGAAGGGATCCACCACCACATGGTCACCGATTTGAAATCCGGTAATCGTCTCTGATACTTCATCTACTTGGCCATAGATCTCATGGCCAAGGACAGCGGGGGGCTCGGCGTTGTGGATCTCTCCTGAATAGATATGGGCATCGGTTCCGCACACTCCACAACCGAGCACTTTGATCCGCACTTCCCCAAGAGACGGTTCGGGAGTCGGAAGATCCTGAACCTCGATACGCCCCGGCGCCTTGAACACTGCAGCCTTCACAAATTCTCTCTCTTTCCTCGCAGACCTCGAGATTTAAACCGGACTACGGTAGATCTCCTCGATGACCTCCGCCACCTGTAATCCCGTTTCCCCCGGAACGGGGGGTTCTTCGTTCTGGAGAAAAGCCTGAGTAACCGCTTCGATGTGGGGAAGGTGAATATTCCGGTGGGGGGGATGATCTTCCTTTCGTTCGCCTTCGGCGGTAAATACCGTAAGCAGACCACGGTTGAGTACGGGGATATGGATCGAGCCGGCGCTGCCATAGATGTCTAAACTATCCTGTGGCTCCTCTACCGCCCGACTCACCGCCAGCATGCCTCGGGATTCGTTTTGAAACTCGAACAGAGAGATCGAAGTGTCTTCTACGTTCCAATCCATGATCAGACGGCCGTTGCTCCCGAATGTTCTGGACAACGGCCCAAGGATGTTGAGCAGCACTTCGATGCGGTGGCAGCCGAAATCCATCAGCGGTCCTCCCCCCCCTTGTTCTTTGCGGACCATCCAATACCTCGGATCTTCAGGATCGGGGCAAAAACTTTCAAAGGCCCGCATCTCCGCCAGTACGACCTTTCCGATTTCTCCGGTCGTGATGATCTCTTTGACCCGGGCAACAACCGGGTAGAAATGTCGGTAGTAGGCGATACTTAGGCGTACCCCACTGCCTCTACATGCGCAGATCATCCGCCGGCATGCTTGCGGATCCAAAGCCATTGGTTTTTCGCACAGCACGTGCTTTCCAGCCTTAGCCGCGGCAATTGTCTGCTCCGCATGCAGGTTCGGAGGCGTTGCTATGTAGACGGCATCGATCTCTCCATCCCTGAGGAGTTCCCGCCAATCCTTGTACCAGCGTTTTGCCCCGAACTCCCGAGCGAACGCTTCGGCAAGGTCGTGCCTCAATCGGTTGACCGCGATCAGCTGGCAGCTGTCGAGATCACGGAATGAAGGGGCGACTCGTTTTCTGGCAATATCCCCGCAGCCGATCAGTCCCCAACGCAGTACCGCCACAAATTTCCTCCTCTCACTCCGAGCCCGGGTCCAGTCGATGAAACTCCGAACCTTGGGCGATGCGCAATCAGCCTAGAGGCTGGGATGAAAAATGTCAATCAAACTCGAAGACCAGGGTGCTCTGCCGGGACCGTGAGTCCGGCGCCTCGGCGGTCAGAGGTACGGATCTCCTGTTCGCTTGTGCCGTTGCCATCATCTCGAGCACAATATCCAGCTCCTCCTGGCAAATCATCCCACAGCGCAGGAGAAGCTGCAGAATCCGTAGGGCCGTATCCGATCTCTTGCTCATCCTCAGGACCTCCTCCCGGATTATTACTTATTATTTGTATAGTAATTTTAGTTTTCTGTCAAGCCCGAGATTAAGGTCCGCTGTGCAAGGAAATGGCTGCCCTCCCTTTCCTACCGGCCTCTCTCAACAGTAGAAGGCTCCGGCCATGAAGCTGACAACGGATTGCGTCGCTGTGTCCACAGCCTGTTCATAGCGCAGAAGCCTGCCGTTATCCGCTTCGATGATTCGTAACAGTGTGTAGATCGCAGGTACACCACAGACGTTACGGCGGTCCCGCTCCTCCTGAATCCCTCGAAAGAAAGCCTCCGCCTCTCCGGTGAGAATCGCTTCGATCATACTTCGGTCTTCGGTCTCGATCTGTTTGAGAAGCTGTGGCTGCATGGTAACGTTCTGTCCGAACCGTTGTCCGATATGGCTCAAGTCCACCGCTGCGATGCAGCATACCTCCGAACTCCTCTCCTTCAGAGTCTTGCTTAAAGCGCTGATGAATTCGCCGATTTCAGGGTGTTCGGAGATGGATCCTCCTTGATAGAGCTCCGGAGGCAGAGAGCAGAGAACAGGAATGATGCGCAGGCGCTCTTCCCCTTTGTACAAATACTGCAGGAAGAGAACCTGAAACTCTATGGAGTGCTCGCCGCGGTGGCAGAACTCATCCTCGTAAAAATCCGTTCGGCAGCGGGCGCTGAGAGCTTCCAGGAACTCTCGATCCGTCGAGACCACTCCAAAGGGTGTTTTGAAGTCTTTGGCTGTCAGCACAAAGGGGCGTTTGGTCTCAACATGAACGATTCCCAGAAGCAGGAAGGTTCGGGCTGAGCACTCCCGGGCCAGTTCTGCGTAGCTCCAGGCGAAGCACAGCCCTCCCCGACGTAGATCTATATGGGGAGCGATCAGCCCCCGCAGCCTTCCCGAAGGACCGGCAGCCTCAGGCAGACCGGGTCCCTCTGGGGCGGTAAACGCAGCCTCCAGCTGTTTCCGCAGCGCCTCGGCTTGAGCTTCGTAGGATACTCCGGCGCGGGTAGCCTCACGGACCGATGCGGCTCTGAACGTTTCCACAGCCTCTGCCTGGGCCTGCTGGAAGCGCTCCGACTCCAGGAACAGGGCGTCGTCGAGCTGATCGATGATCTGGCGAATCTTGTCACTGAACAGCAGATCCCCATACCTCCGGGTATATTCAGCCTGGATATCCAGGACCGAATGCTTTCCGTCGAACTGGGATATTATGAACAGTAGGGACTGAGGGATGAGCAGCAGCTTGTCGGAGAATCCTTGGGGGTCCCGCAGGCAAATCATGTTGTCCTGGGCGGGGATGGCTTCTACCGGACGGAGCTTGGGATATTCCATAACCAGCAGAACCACCATATTCTTCACGAAGCCTTTTGACAAGATCAGGCTAAGCGCGTAGGCTACCCACAACGCAGTGGGAATCGAGCAACTATGGAGAACGACTCACCATCATCCTGGCACACCCTTGATCCCGCCTCGGTATTGACCCATCTGGGCGTGAGCACCGATCGAGGACTCAGTGCTCAAGCGGCAGGTCAACGACTCAAGGAAGACGGGCCGAACGAGCTCATTGAACGGGGAGCCAAGTCGCCCCTTCGCGTCTTCGCCGAGCAGTTCACCTCTCTCATGATACTGCTGCTCATCGCCGCAGCAGCGGTATCCGGGATCGTGCTCCGAGAGTGGAAGGACGCCCTGGTCATCCTGGTGATCGTTATCCTCAACGCCCTGCTGGGTTTCTGGCAGGAGTACCGGGCCGAGAAAGCTCTGGCAGCGCTGAAGAGTCTGTCTACCCCCAAGGTCCGGGTTCTCCGGGATTCCGAGGTGAAGGAAATCGCTTCGCGGGAACTGGTCCGTGGGGATATCGTTCTGATCGAAGCGGGAAATCTCATTCCGGCGGACTGCAGGATCGTCGAATCCGCCAATCTGAAGGTGCAGGAGGCCGCCCTTACAGGGGAGGCGGAAGCGGTGGAAAAAAATCCCGCTGCGCTCGGTGAAGAGGATCTGCCCCTGGGTGACAGGCGAAACATGCTCTACATGGGAACGTTGGTCGCCTATGGCCGGGCAACTGCGGTGGTAACGGCTACCGGCATGGCCAGCGAGTTGGGGAACATCGCCACCCTGATCCAAGAGACCGCTCCCGAGAAGACGGTCCTACAAAAGAAGCTCTCCTCCTTGAGTGTCATCCTGGTCTTCTCCGCTCTTGCCTTGATCGGCGTGGTGGCTCTGGAGGGGTGGCTGCTTCAGGGACAAAACCTTAAAAGTTTGTTTGTCACTGCGGTGAGCATGGCCGTGGCGGCGATCCCCGAAGGACTGCCCACGGTGGTTACCATCGCTCTAGCTCTGGGAGCCCAACGGATGCTGCGCCGCCGGGCGCTGATCCGCAAGCTGCCCGCTGTTGAGACCCTCGGTTCGGTTACCGTCATCTGTTCGGATAAGACAGGCACCCTGACCCAGAATCGGATGACGGTCACCGTGCTGGACCTCCTCGATCACCGTCTAGAGCTCTCCCAGGAAGAGGAGCAAAGCACCGCAGTAGATAACGTCATCGCAACTGGGGACCCCACGGCCGCCCTGATGCTCACAGCGGCCGCTCTGTGCAGTGACGCGGTTCTGAAGGAAGATAGTGAGAACTTCGAAACCCTCGGGGACCCCACCGAAGGAGCTTTGGTGAGCGCAGCGGCCCGGGCCGGACTGATCAAATCCGATCTGGAAGATGTACTTCCTCGGACAGGTGAGCTTCC
>JAGLQP010000194.1 GCA_023136785.1 Spirochaetales bacterium | reverse complement strand
GTTAAGAACAAAAAGAAGATAGACGATCTGATCGAAACACTGGGATCTCCGTTTCCCCCTAACCTGTTTGACCTGTTGGTGGTCAAGGGGGCGGAGCTCGAACTCCCCAAACAGCGAGGCGGAATCACCCGCAGCTACTTGAAGTCCCTGATATCCCGGCAGCGCCTCTACGAAACCCTCCGGGACAGGCTCCCGAGTGAAGTCGGATATACAGAACTTCAGGACGGAATCCTGGTCCCCAAGCGCCGCACCGGCGGATACAAAACATACGAGGAGGCCCGGAACCGTCTCGAATCCCTGGAGAGGACGGCGGATCAGTTCTACGGTTCTCTTTCCCGCACGGAGCTGATGAACAGCCTGTCCCGCCAAGCCTCTTTGGAAAATGAAAAAAAACAACTGCAGCTGGCCAAAAGACACGAAGGCTTCATCTTGCACCGCTCAATTGAGGAATCGAAAACAAGCTTGAGCCGACTGGATGAATCCCAGGTTGAGAGCTTCGCCGACATCGTGAAGGACTACCTCAGAACCAAAGAAGAACTTCTGCGGCAAGAGGAGGAAAGCCGTTTGTCCGAAGGAGCGGAGCAGGATCTGAACTGGTTGGAACAGGCCCGCAAACGCTACGAGTACTGCCTCAGGAACAGGGCAAATCTGCCCCAAGCTTTCTCCCTCCTGGCTGCGGGAATTGCTTTAGTCGGATCATTGGCTGTGTATTTCCTTGCACCCGGACTCTTGCCCTTCACCCTGGCTCTGAGCGTGGGCATCTTCACCATTGCCCTGCTGTTCACCTTCGTGATCAGAAGGGGCGGCGCTCCCGAATCCGCTCGTGCCGAGTTGGAGGAAATCCGGAAGGCCTTCAAAGAACGTTTCGGTACATCCCTCCACTGCCCGGCGGAGTTCGATCTTGCCAAGAGCCGGTTGGACCGGGAATTGGGAAAGGCTCAGGCGGTGGATGGGAAACGCCGTACTGCGGCGCTGCGCCAGGAGGAACTGCTTCATCGGATCAGGGAAAACTTGGCTGCCATGGGCTGTTCCCACGTTCAGGATTCTGAGTGGACCGCCTTGTCTCAAGAGCTCAAGGACAAGACCAGACGCTTGAGAATCGACTGTAACCGCTACGAAGAGCGGCTCCACAACCTGGGGGTGGAGGAAAGCGATTATCTCGAACAGCCGCCGGGGGGAGAGTACTCCCGCGACAGAGAGAGGCAGATCGAGCAGGAGCTTCGTGAGGTGGAGAGCAAGATTCACCTCGAACAGGAGAAAAATCAGGGGCTTCGGGAACAATTCATCGAACACCTTGGGCGGGAGGAAGCCCGCTCCCAGAACATCGAAAATTTGGCTACCGCAATCGAGGACAAAAGGAAGGAGTATAAACAGCAGGTTCGCGACCTCCTGTCGGAAATGATCGCAGGCCATGTTGTATCGGAAATCCTGGAAGGGTTTCGCCGTCTGGAGGATGAACATCTGGAATCCACTCTGAACGACACCCGAATCTCCAGCCTCATCAAGAAACATACAGCCGGCAGGTACGATCGAGTGTCGCTGCAGGGTGAACAGCTGTTCATTGAAAATGAAACCGAAAGTTATGATCTGGCCGAGTTGAGCACCGGCGCCCGCGAACAGGTTCTGCTTGCCTTGAGAATGGGTGTCGCTTCGGTTCTGTGCGGGAAGCGGAGCCTGTTTCTAATCCTGGATGACGCCTTCCAGTATTCGGACTGGCAGCGACGGGAAGCGCTGGTGCTGCAATCTATAGACTCTGTACGATCCGGTTGGCAGGTCATCTATTTCACCATGGACGATGACATTCGTGATCGATTCTGCAAAGCTGCGGGCAAACTGGACACAGGGACATTCAAGCTGATCGAGTTGTGACCAACGTGGGGCCGGCGCAACCACGGGATCAGGGTATACAGAAAGAATCGGAGCGTAGATCTGTGACAAATCCGTGCCCCGGCGCGTGGGTGATCATGAGCTCCTGCTTGGAGACGATAGCAGCCTGCTGGGGCGTAACTCCGCAGGCCCAGAAAACCGCGGTCTTTCCCTCGGGGATCGCTGGAAGGGGTGGGCCGTAGATCGGCCGCTCCAGATCCGCCCCGATAACTTCTGGATTCCCTACGTGGATCGGGGACCCGTGGGTGAAGATGTAGCGAGTCGAAACTTGAGTTGCCGGGATAACCTGCTCGTGGCTCATCAATCTCATGGTCACCACGAGGTTTCCATGAAACTTTCCGGCGGGCACGGTAGGGATCTCCGTGTTGAGTGCCCATACTGTATCCCCGGCTTCAACACCGGCCCTGGCCAGAGCATCATCGAAGCTCAAACTTGACCCAAGCAAGAAGGCGACGCTGTCCTGAGTCCATAGTTTGAGAATATCCCTGACCTCCCCTTCCTTTGTACCGGATTTATAGATCGCATAGCGGGGAAGATCGGTTCTCAAGTCCGCGCCTGGGGCAGAGATGCGCGGTTCGGGATCCCCCGGATCCGTAACCTCAATGACCGGGCAGGCCTTGGCATTTCTCTGGCAGTACACTAAAAACTCGTAGGCATCCGATCGGGGGAGCATGACCAGGTTTGCCTGCACATAACCCTTTACCTGATGCACGGTTGGACCGGTCCATGTACCCTGTCGCATGGCCAAACGGGCTTCTTGCGCTTGTGTCATCGTCTGATCACCCTTCAAATGAAGCCGCCGGAAGTTGACGGTTGATTTCATCGAGACGATATCCGAATCCCGGTCCGGTCAGAGAGGCAAGGCTGATCGATCCTTCACGCCTCCTGTAGAGACCTGGATGGACGCTCGCCTCGGGTATCGAAGCCTCGGGATAGAACTGAGATCCGTTCGTCTCCACCCCCATGATCGTTCCGGCATAAGCGGCGAGCAAGGCGTGGGGAATCATAGCCAACATCGGGTTGGTCAGGTCCTGAACCATCAGAGTCATACCGTGGGCTTTGGCCCAGCAGAGACTTAAGATAGCGCCGGTTTGGGTCTTGCAGGTCTTGAGAGCGACTCCGGTCCATCCCAAGGATCTTCCCAAGCGCACCAATTGCCAGTCGTGGGCGCTCTCGTCCATGAACAGAGGCTTGCGGGCACTGACGCTGTGAACATCGATCTGATGTCTCTCCAAATCATAGGGGAACGGCTGCTCAACGTAGAGAATCATCTGATACATTCTGGGCTGTTCATCCCGAAGTCTATCGAGAATCTCAGTTACATAGGCAGGATCCTCGACGGTGCAGTTGAAATCCGCCGTCAGCCATACAACTGCCATGTTCAAAGCGATCTCACCGACTTCAATAAGACGCTGGTAATCCCACTCCAAATCGTTGCCACGGAGTTTGACCTTAAGGCAGGTCAATCCGTCTCTCTTTATCCAATCCGGGAGAAGCACCGGGTAGCCGTCGTCGGGCTCTGCGCCGGTCAGCTCTGCTTCACTCAATAGATCCTTTCCCCCCACCAGGTGCCAGGCCGGGATTCGACTCGGAGGTGGTTTCACCAGGAAGTCGTTGGGGAAAAATCCATGAAAGCCAATCTTTGTACCCTCGGCGGCTGTCAGGTAGGTGCTGAGGTCCCGATTCATGTACGGTTCACGGTAGGTGTCGTATACCGGGAGGCTGTGAAGATTGCCGTATGCGTCATGGAGGGCAATATCGAAGGCAGAACAGCACACCAGGGCGGCCAACCAAGGCATGGATTCCTGCTCTGGTTCTTTTTCCCGTCGCTTTTCATTATACGCTTCGAGCAAAGCGGGCAGGACGTCCCGCTGAAAAGCATGACCGATCTCCAGAGGATGCCCCGAAACGTTGAAATCCTGCCAGGCCCGGGCGAGAGACACGGTAAACTCCTTTACAGATTTCAGACGCTCGGCAAAGGCCATGGAACTTACCCAAAACCACTGGGCCATGAGAGGAGTTTCTCCCCACCCCCAGGCGGTCTTTCCCTCCCCATTCGCGACCCGCACAGCCGCACGGGCACAGGTGACCTCGGTGGTGATCTCAGGACCGAACTTGAGAGGTACCCGCATCGTAACGGGGAGAAAATACAGCCTTACACCGTTCACCTTCACATTGAGATCGAGATTGTTGCTCATAAGTCATCCTCGTAAATTGCTATTAGCGCTCGAACCATGTATGTATCGCCTCTGCCATGGCCTTTATATTCCCGCTTGGACTCAGCGGTGAAATCGCACAGCCGGGGCTGATAATGTCGACGCCGGCCTCGATATTTTCAAAGACCTGGGTCTTGATATCCTCTGGAGAACCGGTCAACAGATCGGTTGTGTTGACATTGCCCATGATCTTGAAACTCCCTGCGGATTGCTCCTTCATCAGCTGCGGTGCAATAGCCCAGTCAAAGTTGAAACAGTGCAGACCTATCTGCCGAAGCGAATCCAACCGTGGAGTAATATCTCCACAGATATGCATAATCGTCGGGCCTTGGATGTCTGCTATCATTTTTCTGTGCACGTCGAGGAGCACCTCGGTATACATCTGGGGAGAAAGCATGTTGGCGCCGGCACCCCCCTCCCCGATCGCAAGGGCATCGATCCCTTCTTCGAACTGGGCATTAGCGCAGCGGACCAGTACTTCCGCGCAGACATCCAGGAATTGACGAATCAGCTTAGGGCTGTCTATCAAGGCCAGCATAACATTTTCCAGACCGTGCATGACCTGAGCCATGGAGAAGGGTCCCATCACCTTTCCCAGAACCGCTACCTTGTCTCCATAACGCTTCTTGGCGATGCGGATCGCCTCGAGATAGGTGTTGATCGGTCTTCTGTCAAGAAGATCCCCGGGATTTGTCGCCTCTTCGATTCGCTTC
>JAGLQP010000193.1 GCA_023136785.1 Spirochaetales bacterium | reverse complement strand
TCCCCCAGGGCGGAATTGATCTGCTCTGCGGATGCGGTGGGGATATTGTAACGCTCCTCGTGCATGGTGTGCTCTTCCACCTGCTCAGTGCGTATCGGTAGGAAGGTACCCGCACCCACATGAAGAGTGAGCATGACCAGAACAACACCCCGTTGCCGGAGGACCTCGAGCAGCCGTTCGGTGAGATGAAGCCCGGCCGTGGGCGCGGCCGCTGAACCCGGATCCTCCGCGTACACCGTCTGGTACCGTTCGGCGTCGAGGGGAGTATCCGCTCGGCGAATATAGGGAGGAAGGGGCACGTGTCCGTGTGTCTCCAAGTAGCTCGCGTCGATCGGGGGCAGAAAGCGAAGGTAACGAAATACGCCACTCGTTGAAACCGAACCCTTAGGTATTTCCGATTCCGGTACAATCTCCGCGGTCGTTCCACCGGGAAACTCGAATTTCTTCCCGGGTACCTGTTTTCTAGCCTTGCCGGCCAGGGTTCTCCACAAACCCGGAACGAGCTCGTCCAGGAGAATGAACTCCACCCGACCGCCGGTCTCAGAAGAGGCGCCGAAAAGCCTCGCCTTAATCACCTTGGTATTGTTGAGAACCATTACGGTTCCGCTCTCGAGGTAGGCGGGCAGCTGATCTATCCGGGTATGGGTAATACCGCCGGTGTCCCGTTCAAGCACCATCAGCCGGGAGGTTCCCCGCTCATGAGTCGGTTCCTGGGCTATGGAATCCTCGGGAAGGTCAAAAGAGAATCTTCTGGTCTTCACTTCCCCGCTGCTCTACATCCAGGTGTTCGTAGGCCAGGCGGGTCGCCGTTCTTCCTCTGGGGGTCCGTTGTATCAGACCCTTCTGGATCAGATAGGGTTCGTAGACATCCTCCAGAGTGTCGACGGCTTCCCCGATGGATATGGCCAGTGTTTCCGAGCCCACCGGACCCCCACCGTAGTTTTCGATCACCGTTTTCAGAATATCCCGATCCAGCTTGTCCAATCCGAGAGAATCGATAGCCAGGGCGCTCATGCCCCGCACCACGATTTCACCGGTGATCAGGCCGTCTCCCCATACCTGGGCAAAATCCCGCATGCGGCGTAGAAGGCGGTTGGCCACTCGGGGCGTACCCCTGGAGCGAAAGGCGATCATGCGGCACGCTTCCTCCTCGAGTTGGATCTTCAGGATTCCCGCGGAACGGTGGATGATGCTTTCGATATCCTCATTCGTATAGAAATCTAAACGGGCGGTAATTCCGAAGCGGGAGTACAACGGACCGGAAACCAAACCGGTCTTGGTTGTGGCGCCGACCATGGTGAACGGGAGCAGAGGAATCTTGATCGTCCGCGCTCCCGGTCCCTGCCCCATCACCACATCGATCTCGAAATCCTCCATGGCATTGTAGAGCATCTCTTCGATGATGGGCTTGAGCCTGTGGATCTCGTCGATAAAGAAAACGTTCTTATCTCCTACGGTTGTCAGAATGGCCGCCAGATCCCCAGGCCTTTCCAAGGCAGGAGCGGAGGTCGCTCGAAATTGCACGCCCAGCTCATTGGCGATGATCCCGGCCAGGGTCGTTTTGCCCAATCCTGGAGGTCCTGAAAAAAACACATGATCCAGGCTCTCCTGTCTCTCCCTGGCGGCCTGAATGAACACACCCAGATTTTCCTTCAACCGGTCTTGGCCAAGGAATTCCTCGAGGCGCCGTGGGCGCAGCGTGTACTCCTCCTGATCCTGTTCGGGATGAAAAGTTCCCGCAGTGATGCGATTGTCTTTCATCGTCTGCCCCGGCCTTCCTTATTCTGCAGCTTCAGGGGTCTGTTTTCCCTTGGGCGGTCTGTTCCCGGACGAACCTGCCTGAAATCCGCTCCCTGAGGCGGACCCGCCGGATAGCTGGGACAGCGCTGTTTTAAACAGCTCCCGCTCGAGCTCTTCCTTATCGAGATCACTCTCCCGCAGCGTGCGGCTGGCGGTGTTGACAGCCCCCTTGGCGCTGCGTCTGTCGAATCCCAATCCTACCAATGCGTTGAGGATATCCTCTTCCATGGAGATCCCGGCCGGTGTGGTTACGGTAAGCTTGCCCTTCAGTTTCAGCATGATTTTCTGCGCTGTTTTTTTGCCGACTCCGGGGATACCGGACAGTAGATCGAGGTCTTCTGAATCCAAAGCTTCGATAAAGCGCCCGACTTCAACACCTGAGAGGATTTTCAGCGACTGTCTGGGTCCTACGCCTTCGACCTTGAGCAGATCCAGGAAAACATCCCGTTCCGTGGATTGGGAAAAGCCGAACAGCTTGAGCTGGTCGTCCCGATGGTGCAAATAAACATAAACCTTTGTCTTCTGTCCTTCCTCCGGGAGATCGTCGCTGCTGCTCCGACTGATGTGGATTTCCCACTCAACGGTGCCGGCCGAAAGAAAAACCCGCTCTTCGTCCTTGTAGGTGATAACGCCCGTGATGCTGTTAAACATGATTAGGCTCCGAACCGGCAACATGACGCCGGAAGCTCGAATAGTTGGCGTGACAAAAAGCCGCAGCCAGGGCATCCGCCGCATGATCCGGGGTAGGCAGTTCCTTCAGATTGAGGATCATCTTGAGAACTTCCTGTACCTGGATCTTCTCCGCTTTGCCCTTTCCTACAACCGCCTGCTTCAGCTCCAGCGGAGTGTATTCGGCAAAAGGCACCCCTCGAGAGGCGAGTGTGTACAGCACGACCCCTCTGGCCTGGGCTACCGGTATGGCACTCTTGAAGTTCTTTGAAAAATAGATAGTTTCAATCCCCGCTTCCTCAGGATCGTAGGTGGTTATGATGTCTGTGATGCCTCTGTGAATCTGCACGAGCCGCTCTCCCATGCCGTCTCTGGGAGAAGTACGGATCATTCCATGGACTATGCACCGGAACCGGCTGCCGGCGCACTTGATGATCCCGTACCCCGTCGAAGCCAGCCCCGGGTCAATTCCAAGTATTACTTTCATTCATCCAGGGTGAAATCCTCGGGGATGTCCAAATTTGTGGACACATTTTGGACGTCGTCGTGGTCCTCCAGGGCGTCGATCAGCCGAAAGGCTTGAGCGAGCTTGTCTTCGGGAACGGACACCTGGGAGTCGGCAATCATTGTAACTTCCGCCGACAGGTGCTTGAACTCACGGTTTTCCAGGGCTTCGAGTACAGCCTCAAAGTCATCCGGTTCGGTGATCACTTCGAACTCATGGTCAGTCTTCGCCACATCCTCGGCTCCGGCTTCCAAGGCTACTTCGATCACGGCGTCCTCCGTGTACTCCGAACCGTCGTACACGATCAAGCCCTTCCGTTTGAACAGATAGGCCACGCTTCCACTCTCACCGAGATTTCCCCCGGCTCTGGACAGGATGTGTCGAAGCTCAGCCGCTGTACGGTTTCTGTTGTCCGTCAGCACTTCCACGAAAATCGCCACCCCGCCGGGTCCGTACGCTTCGTAGGTCAGCTCGGAATACTCGGCTCCTTCCAGCTCGCCCGTACCTTTCTTGATGGCCCGGTCGATGTTGTCCTTTGGCATATTGGCCAGCTTTGCCTTGAGCAAGGCCGTTCGCAGCCTGGGATTCGCGTCCGGATCGCCGCCGCCGGCACGAGCCGCTACACCGATCTCCCTTATGATCTTCGTGAATAATTTTCCGCGCTTGGCATCTACAGCACCCTTTTTATGCTTTATAGAGGCCCACTTGCTATGGCCAGACATAATTATTTCTCCTTCGCCCGTGAATTTATCACGCCCCTCATTGGGGTGTCAAGCTGAGTACATTTGAGGCAGCTCTCAAGGCTGCGGCGGCCAGTGATTCCCACAGGAAGATCCCCATTTAAAATTTAACTTTTTTTTTAGTACTATTGAATTTTTTTTTCTAGCTACGATACTATTGCTCTGCTATGTTCTCGGAGGATCGTCCACAGCTGACACAGCCTCAGACCGGACCAACCCGGGATCAGCGAAAGCACATCCGGCTCGAACACTCCGGAACGGTGCAGTTCATCAGCGAAGGGCAACAGTTTTCAGGACAGGCGGTCAACATCAGCCGGAGCGGCATGCAGGTTGTCGTCAACGTCCCCGATTCCTACCAATCCGTCCGATCGATTACTTTTACCTTGCCACACTCGGAACAAGCAATTGAGCTTCCCTGCCGGATCGTGCGGTCCGAGTCGGGGAATGGGGGTGATGAGGCACAGGTTCTGGGACTGGAGTTTTCCTACCAAGGGGAAGCTCAGCTGCTCCTCATCGAGAACTTCATCCGCGAGATGAAGAAAACCGATCTTGCCGAACCCTCCCAAAGTTCCGAGATGCGGCAAATCCCGCGGGCCGATTGTTCGATTCGGAATGTTCTGATTAATAGAGATGGTGTGAAAGTCCATTCAATAGACAACATATCCTCCGAGGGATTACTGATTAGCTTTAGAGGCGATCTGAATCCTGGAGAACTGGTGGAGCTGAGCTTCTGTCTGCCGGGAGACAAACGTCGACTTGAACTTGCTGGCAGCATCACCTACATAATTCGAAACGATTTTCAAGAACTCTGCAGTGCTGGACTCAGGTTAATCGATCCAAAGGAAACCCACCAAGCACGAATCCGTAATTTTATAGTCGCAGCGACGTCAACCACCGCGATAAAATCTCTCTGTGATCGGTTTCACAAAAAGAAAAGTGATGGGGAGCATAGTATTGGCAACCGCGAGAATATAGTGCAGTTGTTCAAGGATATCTTGCACGATGGAAAAGTGCTTAACGTATTGTTAGAGGACCAACTGGTTATCTATGAATCCAAGCTTCAAAAACTGCACGAGGCAGAGGACGAGTTCGAGTTGTTTGTACCAG
>JAGLQP010000192.1 GCA_023136785.1 Spirochaetales bacterium | reverse complement strand
CCGCCCTGGCAGGAGCACGGGCGCTGGCACCGGATCTGCTGTCACATCCCTGTGGAAGAGCTGATCGAGAAGCAGAAGGTAGGTGGGAGGTGAGGATCCTGTGACGATCTACCTGCTGCGCCGGATCGGTTTTATCCTGCTGACACTCTTCCTTGCTTCGATCATCATCTTCGCCGCTACGCAGCTGCTGCCCGGAGATGTGGCCCAGGTGATGCTGGGCCAGTTCGCCAGCGAAAAAGCGGTGGCCAATCTGCGGGAGGAGCTGGGACTCAACCGGCCGGCCTACGTGCAGTACTTCGACTGGCTGGGCCGTTTTGTCACCGGAGACTGGGGCAACTCCATGGTCAGCCGTCAGCCCGTCCGTCCGCTGATTCTGGCCCGAATCCGCAATTCCGCCATGCTGGCGATGATGGCCCTGCTGTTCTACGTTCCTCTCGGCATCGTGTTCGGGGTGATCGCCGCCCTCAACCGGGAGAAGCCTCTCGATCAGATTATCTCGGGATTCTCCATGGCCTTTGTCGGATTGCCCGAGTTTGTGACCGGGTTGCTGTTGATCAGCGTCTTCGCCTTTGCCCTGGCCGTACTGCCGGCCAATTCGTCCATCGCACCGAACACCTCCTTCCGAGAGGCCTTTCCGTCTCTGATTCTGCCCGCCGTTACGGTCAGCCTGACCAGCCTGGGCTACGTGACCCGGATGACCCGAGCCAGCACCATCGATGTTCTGAACACCGATTACGTGCGCGCCGCCGATCTCAAGGGCCTGCCCCGGGTGCAGGTGTTGACCCGACATGTATTGCGTAATTCCCTCCTGCCCACGGTCACGGTCGTAGCCATGGGCATCGGATATCTCATCGGCGGGCTGATCATTACCGAGTCTGTGTACGGCTATCCCGGCCTGGGCCGGCTGCTCGTCTACGGGATCCAGCGACGCGACGTGATTTTGATTCAAGCCTGCAGCATGATCGTGGTCATGGTGTACACCCTTTCCAACCTGATCGCCGATATCCTGTACTCGATCCTCAACCCGCGAATTCGCTTCCGCTAGATCAGCGCATAAAGCATGGGATCGCCAATTGATCGCAGCGGCACTTCGGTTCGGCGTATTGCCGATGCTTCCAAGCTACCTGAATATCTCAAAATGGAGGATGTGAAAAAATGGATGGAGACAGCCTGGCCGCCCGCTTCATTGTGGACACCACCTGGGATAATCTTCCCGCGACGGTACAGAAAAAGGCCAGAATGTGCCTGCTGGACAATCTTGGGGCGACGATAAGCGGCACCCGCACCGAAGTCAGCCGGATCGCGGCACAGTTCGCCTCTATCCGCATGCCCGGCCGGGGAGCGACGATCCTGCTGCATGGAAAAAAGGCAACCGCCGCCGGAGCGGCCTTTGCAAACGGCTGTGCCGCCAACGGTCTGGACACCGATGACAGTGCCCGCTACGCCTACGGGCACGCGGGGGCTCAAGTTTTTCCCACAGCCCTGGCCCTTGCCGAGGCGCAGGGTTCGACCGGAGCAGACCTGCTTTCTGCGCTCGTCGTAGGCTATGAAATCGCCCACCGTATGGGACGCTGTTGGCACGATCATCACGAAGTTTACCAGGCCTGCGGATCCTGGGGATCCGTGGCCTGTGCCGCTGTGGCGGCGCATCTGATGAAGCTGGAGCCCGATCAGGTCCGGCAGGCCATCGGGATCGCCGAGTATCACGCCCCCAACCTGCCCATGATGCGGGACATCGCCCATCCGGCCATGGTCAAGCACGGCATCGGCTGGGCGCCACTGACCGGTATCACCGCGGCCGAGCTGGCATCCTTCGGGTTTACCGGAATCCCGACGCTGTTCAGCTTCGAAAAGTACCGGGAGTGGGTGGCGGATATAGGCAGGAACTATATCATGGTCGACGGGGTGGCCTGGAAGGCCAAGGGTTACGCCTGCTGCGGCTGGGCCCACGCCGCCGTTGAAGGAAGCCGAAAACTGGTGGATGAGCACAACGTCGATCCGCGGCAAATCGACAGGATCGTTGTCGAGACCTTTCGCGAATCCGCAGCCCTGGGGACCCGACTTCCTAAAACGACCGAGGAAGCCCAGTTCAACCTGGCCTGGCCGGTGGCGGCCATGCTGGTGGATGGGGAAATCGGTCCCGAGCAGACCCTCGAAAGGCGCCTGCAGGACGAGACCATCCGCACCCTGGCTGGAAAAGTCGAGGTACGGGAATCGGAGGAGCTGAATGAACTGTGTCTTCTCTTCGAGAAGGGTGACCCCCGCGGGCGCTTCGCCAGCTCGGTAACCCTCCACCTCACCGATGGAAGACGGCTGGAATCGGGGCTGGTGGGCGGTGGGCTCACTTTTCCCCAACCGGGCTGGGACGAAGATACATTGGAAGAGAAGTTCCACTGGTTGGTCGATCCGGTGCTGGACAAGGCCCGAGCCGACAAGCTGATCGAACTGCTTTGGAGATTCGAAGAGCAGCCCGGTGTCGACGAGCTGATCGGAGGGCTGCAGGGGATGTGACATGGTACACCTGAGCGACTACGAAAAAGGCGTGCTGGACGGAAAAGAGGGCAAGCTCAAACAGGTCTGCGAGGATGGCATCCTCTTCGCCTACGTTCCCATGGCTCTCCTGGCCGAGCAGTTGATTGCTTATGTGATGCAGGGGGAAAACTAGGAGGCCAGCTTTTTTAGCTTTTCGGCAACCTGGCCCTTGAACTCGGTTTCCCCCGCCTCCCGGGCCGCGGCGGTCTTTCCGTGGCTCCGATGGCCCGGGATGACGACTTCCCCTCCACCTTCAGCGGGAGTCTGGCGGCTGCATCCTTCAGCTGCTGCTCGATCCCCTCGATCTTTACTTTCATGGCGTTTCCCTGGTTTCAGGACTCCCTGTGTCCGCAGTCCCTCCCGGGTCCGCTTGAACCGCCTTGCTCACCTGGCAGAGCAGGGCCTTGTACACGGGAAAGCCGGACAGGGGGTCCCGGTTATCGTGATCGGTCAGCTCGTTGGCATTGCACTGCCTCCAGGCCGGAACGGCGAAATGTCCGCCCCCGTAGGCATCCGCCTCCACAGCGCCGGGGAGGATGTCTTCGGTCACGTGGGCGGCGTAGGTCACGCTGCCCCGCGCTGTGGCCACAACGACCCGATCGCCTTCAACGATGCCTCGCGGCTCGGCGTCCTCTGGATGGATCCAAACGAGGGGCTGAGGGTAGCGTTCCACCAGGCTGAGTACCTGGTGGTGCTGAGAGTTGAAGAAGACCTTGTTCCGGGAACCGGAGTTAAACACGAGGGGGTAGCGCTGCATCAGCTCCGGGGAGTTCAGTGGGCCTTCGATCGGTGCTGAAAACACGGGGAGGGGGTCGTAGCCGTAGGATTTGAGAATCGTTGAAGCGATCTCGTACTTGCCGCTGGGGGTATCAAAGCCCGGCTTGCCATCCGAACGCAGCAGTCCCTTCTCCCACTTTCGATACTGCATCGGCACAGGCGGTAGCTCGATCCCTTCGGGGTGACGGCGCAGCTCCTCCAGATCCAGGCCCGTTCCTTCGAAGGCCCACTCGACCATCTCGTCGACGCTGCGCGGGTAGAGGTGCCCGTATCCCAGCTTGCCTGCCAGGGCGATGGCGATCTCCCAGTCGCTACGGGATTCGCCCAGGGGTTCGATCACCGGCTGCCGTACGGCCACCCGGCGGCCCTGAACCACGTAGCCTCCGTACTCGAATACGGTGCAGGCGGGCAGCACGATGTCCGCGTAGAGGGTCTCTTCGGTGGGTACACGGTCGACCACCAGGAGGAAGTCCAGCTTCTCGTAGCAGCGGCGCCACAGATCGGGATCCGGGTAGGCGGTAAGGATCGATGCTCCCACCACCAGGAGCGCCCGGATCGGGTACGGTTTTCCCTCCAGAATGGCCTTGGGTAGTTCCATGGCCTGGGCTTCCCGGCGGTACAGCGTGTACAGGGGATAGCGGTCGGCGCCGATCGGCTTCTTTCCTTCCGGCGGTGCGATGCGACGGCTGCGGTTGACGATAAATCCCCAGGGGGGGATGTTGATCACCGTACCACCTGGGACGTCGTAGTTGCCGGTAAGCGCCTCCAGGATGAGAACCGCCCGAGTGTTCTGGAGGCCGCTGTTGGTGTACTCCAGACCCGTGTCGTAGAGGAAACAGGCGTTTTGAGCTTGGGCGATCTCCCGAGCTGCAGCTCGGATTTCTCCGGCGGGAACTCTGGTGATGCGTTCGGCCTCCTCCGGGGTAAATCGGGTAACGTAGGATGTGAGATCCTCGAAACCAACGGTCCAACGATCCACGAACTCCCGATCGTAGAGGTTTTCTTGGATGATCACCTGGATCATGGCCAGAGCCAGGGCGCCGTCGGTTCCCGGGCGTATAGCCAGCCAGCGGGCGTCCGTAGCGCGGGCGGTCTCGGTTCGGCGGGGGTCGATGACCATGACCTTGGCGCCCTTCGACCGGGCCCGCTGGATCCCGGCCATGTGCAGGGGCGGAGATCCATTGGCCGGGTTGGTCCCCCAGACCACGCCCAGCTTTGCCTGCTCGAGATCCGGAAAGGTGTCGATCTTCCAGACGTTGCTGTTTAGAGCCGGGGCAATCACCCCTTGAGCGGCGTAGCAGTTGGAACCGGCGCTGGTGGTGTTGGGTGATCCGAAGGGGAACAGCAGATTCCAGGCCGAGGATTCACGCACATCCGCCGGAGAGAGCATCTCCCAGAGGGGTTCTTCGAAGGTGCCCCGGCCGGTGTAGATGCAGACCGCTTCCGGCCCGTAGCGGCGGGCGATATCCTGAAGCGCGCCGGCGGTGTGGTCAAGCGCCTCGTCCCAGCTGATGCGCTCGAGCCGCCGCTTTCC
>JAGLQP010000191.1 GCA_023136785.1 Spirochaetales bacterium | reverse complement strand
CTACGATTACCTGAAAGGTGCTGGCCGATGCCTCCCAGACAAAGATCCCGGGTTGGTTGGGAATCAACACCACTTCCACCGATTGGATCGCCGTCGGATTATCCAGGCCGTTCAGCGTGGCAATACAATCGTAGGGTAAGTTGAAGCGCGCCGAGAGGGAAAAAAGATCCATCGTGTCTTTGAGTCGATAGGAAAACAGTCTTAGGCGGGGGAACTCGCCCGTGTCCTCTGCGCCCTGCACATTCGGAAGCAGGCGGCTTTCCGCCTGGAAGTATGCCTGGAGGTCGCTTTGGAGCTGCTTGAACAGGACATCCCGTGAGTTGAGCTGTTCTATCCGTGGATAGTCGCAGAGGGCCGCTGAAGCGATGAACAGGAAAACCGAAAAAAGACCGTGAAAGCGCGGTGTACGCAGGAGGGGGAGTTTATGTTTTGCCTCGCTTTCCATATTTAAGGAATCCCAAAAGCAGCAGCCAAACAACCGCCGCCAGAATCGCCGGCACCGCCTGTCCCCGGCTGATAAGAAAAACGATCCCGTAGATCACGCCAAGGGAGACAACAACCACGGCTACTTTTTTAAATATCGGCAGTATTGTTTTATTTGCGTATAACCTTAAGGCTCCGGGATTCTTGCTCAAGCCTACGATCCTGGAAATCAACAGAGCCAGCAGTCCAGCCGCGACCAGGGAAAGGACGAAAACCGTGTATCCGGCGGCAAACTTACTGGAAAAATACCAGAGAGGAACCGCTAAGATCAGAGTGATCAACGCGATACCTGCGACCAGACCCAGAAAGATGCCCGCTTTCTGGAAAGACCTTCCCAGGCCCTTGATAACCCGTGTCCACGTGCGGATCAGCAATGACAAGGCTAACGATCCTGTAGCTGCTCTTGCAGCTGCCGGTATTCGAGTGCCTCCTCTTCTTTGCCAAGGCGCTCGGCCAGGGATATCAGGTAGGGAAGCAGGCCCGCAGCATCCATGTAGAGATACATGGCTCGGTATACTTGAAAGGATTTTTCAAAACTCTGGTAGGCCTGCTGATCATTGCCGGCTTTTTCTTCGATCATCCCTTTTGCGAAAAGGTCTTTACCGATCCCCAGGGAGTTTTCGACCCGTTTGTCGTAGCTCAAGGCCAGATCGATCGTCTCCCGTGCCGCTGCGTAGTCTCCGCGTTTGGAATGAATCGAGGCAATCATATAGTAGTTGCTGGCGATTTCCTTGTATTGTCTCAAGTCCAGGTTGATTTCAAGGGCTCTTTGAAAGTAGTCGTAGGCTTCCTCCAGCATCCCCCGTTTCTTGTACACAGAGCCGATGTTGTGGTAGATGATCGCCAGGTCTTGTCCCGGATCCCCTTCTTCGATTCCGCGCATCGCCTCTTCAAGCAGAAACTCAGCTTCTTCGAGGTCTCCCCTCTCCAGATACATCTCGGCCAGACTGGTCCTGCTCTGGGCGATGAGTACAGGATCTCCGAGTTTCTCCGCCAACGCCACCGCCCTGCTGAGGTTTTCCGCCGCCTGATCATCGTATCCCACCGCCATGTAGACCTTACCGATCGAGTTGTAGGACCGGACGATCCCCTCTTCGTTATCTACGGAGATATTGTCATTCAGAGCCAATGTGAAGAATTGCAGAGCCTGGTTGTACTGGCCCTCGTTGTAGTAGGAGTTGCCGAATTTCGTGTATTCCGCGGCACGGTTCTTTTTGTCAGTGATCTCCTCCGTCTGTTTAGGCGCGGAGGAACAGGACACCAGCAAGGTGAAGGCCAGAAGGGCCAGGGTGATGTTCCGCATCTAAAAGTCCTCGTCCCGGAAACTCTGAAAGGTTGTCGGCTGCTCAAGCTTTTCCGGGATTCCCCTGCGCAGCAGTGGATTGTTCTTCACTGCCTCCAGAACATCTTTGCCCTGATCCAACGCATCTCTTCCCGTCTCGAGCACTCCGGATATCTGAGGTTGGGTCGCGTTCATAAAGGCGACGAACTCCCCCAATTCGGCGATGATCCTGTTCAGATCTTCTACGGACTGAATGATCTCGTCGTAGAGCTGATTGTCATCATCCAGGATTGTCGCAACCGTTCCTTTCGGATCGAGCAACTTTTTCACCAATCCGGTAGGATCGGTCATTCCTCCGGTCAGCTCTTCGACGTTTGCTACGACCCTGTCCAGATTCTCGAGCACACTGTTGATCTGACCGGTAGTGGTTTCCAGATCGTTGATTACCGCCGACAGCGGTCCCGGACCCTCTCCTTTTATAGAGCTGTTCAGAGAGTCCACCATCTCTTCGATCGAGAGCAGTGTAGTATCCACCTGGACGAGGATCGGTCCGATACTGGCAATAACGGCTCCGATTGGATCTTCCCCGGTGGAACGATCGACCAGCCCCTTCTCCACGAGCTGCTTGCCCACGTCGAGATCCATGGAAGGAATATAGGAAAACTCAGGCAAGGGTCCCGCCGGGCCTTTGCCGGGATGAAAAAACATCCCACCCCCCAGACCCAGCGGATTGGAAGACAGCTCCAAGACAGAGTTTGGCAGCACCTTGTCGTAGTAGGTGTCCATGATGAAGAACTCGATCTCCACCATATTGTCATTAGTTAGGGAAATCCCGCTGAGTTTGCCGATTTCAAAGCCCTTGAGCCTGATCGGCATACCCACGCTCAAGCCTCCCGCGGATCTAAAGGTGCTCCAGAAGTAGTAGTCTTTGGCGAACCAACGCTGGTTGATGCCGAGTAAAATCAGAATGGCGGCGATTCCCAATATCGCCAAGAGGACGAATATTCCCACGATTTGATGAGCAAACCGGATCCGGAACTTCATGACTTTTTAGTCTAGCGGAGCCCGTGCGGCAGTGTCAAGTTATTTGCCCAGATCACGATCTTGCCTGATGCAATTGACATTCTTTTATATTTCTTTACCATACCATACCATCAGTACCGAGGCGAAGGATATCGCCTGCCGGGAGGAGTGCATGATTTGGAATCCCCACTACGAGTCGATGGAGCGAGAGAAGCTCATCAAGATCCAGAGCGAAAGGCTCTGCGAGCTGGTGGACCGGGTATATCGAAAGGTTCCGTTCTACCGCAAACGGATGGATGAAAAAGGGGTGAAACCTCGGGATATCGATCATATCTCCAACATTACCAAGCTGCCCTTCCTGACCAAAGACGATATGCGGGATGTATATCCCTTCAAACTGTTGGCGGTCGATCCGATCGACATCGTCGAAGTCCACACCTCCTCAGGCACTACGGGAAAACCTGTCGTCGATGCCTATACCCGCCAGGATATCGCCATCTGGTCCGAGGCTATGGCACGCACGTTGGCTATGGGGGACACCTCCCGTACGGACAGCGTGCACAATGCCTACGGGTACGGTCTGTTCACAGGTGGTTTGGGGGTGCACTACGGAGCGCGGCTGATCGGGGCGAACGTCATCCCGATTTCGGGGGGAAACACAGCCCGACAGCTTGCGATCCTGCAGGACTTCAAATCAACGGTACTGACCTGCACGCCCTCCTACTCCCTCTACCTGGCTGAGGCGGCAGGAGAGCAGGGGTTGGATTTCAAGAAGATGTCCCTCCGGGTGGGGTTATTCGGAGCCGAGCCCTGGAGCGAAGGAATGCGAAGAGAGATCGAATCCAAGCTCCATCTCAAAGCACTGGATATCTATGGGCTGACGGAAATCATCGGTCCCGGGGTTTCTTCGGAGTGTGAATACCAGGACGGACTTCATATCTGCGAGGATCTTTTCTACCCGGAGATCGTCAATCCGCAGACAGGGGAGGTTCTGTCCGACGGAGAGAAGGGCGAGCTGGTCATCACGACTCTGACCAAACAGGGCACCCCGGTTCTGCGCTACCGCACGCGGGATATCACCTACTTGAACCACGAACCCTGTCGCTGCGGCAGAACGGCTGTACGGATGCACCGCTTGCTCGGCCGAACAGACGATATGCTCATCATCCGTGGCGTGAACGTTTTCCCGTCTCAAATCGAGGAAGTGCTGCTGCGGATAGAGGGCATAGAGCCGCATTACCAGCTGGTGATCGACCGGCGCGAACAGCTGGACAACCTCGAGGTATTGGTAGAAATGAACGAAAAACTGTTTTCCGACGAGATCAAGAACCTTGAGCGCTTTGAGCAGGAAATCAGTGAAGGTCTTTTTGCTGCTCTTGGTATTCACACACGGGTAAAGCTCGTCGAGCCCAAGAGTATTCCGAGAAGCGAAGGGAAGGCCAAGCGGGTTGTGGACAAGCGGCAGCTGTAACTGGAAAAGGTTATCAGGTAAGGAGGAGTGCAATGACGCTCAAACAAATCTCTGTTTTTCTGGAGAACAAGAAGGGACGACTCGCCGAGGTGACCGGCCTGATCGCGGCGGAAAAGATAAATATACGCGCCCTTTCTCTAGCCGATACGACGGATTTCGGAGTCCTGCGACTGATTGTGAACGATCCCGACAAATGCTTCGATGTCTTGAAGAAGAACAACTTCGTTGCCCAGCAGACCGATGTCATCGCCGTGGAGGTTTCGGACGAACCCGGCGGGTTGCAAAAAATTCTTGACGTATTCAATGACAACGATGTGAATATCGAGTACATGTACGCCTTTGTCGAGAAGAAATCTGACAACGCAATCGTCATCTTCCGGATCGATCAACCCGATCGGGCGATCGAGGTTTTGGAGAAGAACAAGATTACCGTTCTGTCATCGGAAATCATCAACAAACTGTGAGATCGCCGGACATTCCTTGGATGTGCCTGGGATCGTACTCACGGTGAGGTGTATAAATTTCCACTCCTTTATTGACAAAATACGAACAGTATATTAATACATACAAATCAATTTTATAAAAA
>JAGLQP010000190.1 GCA_023136785.1 Spirochaetales bacterium | reverse complement strand
TCGAGGTGATCGCACAACTCGTCGAAAAGAGGATTCCCCAGGACATTGAACTTTGCTTTATTGCTGCCCGGAGCTGCATCATAGCCGGCATGAATGATGCCGCTGTTCGCCTTGGTGGATCCGTTGGCCACATCATTACTTCTGTCCAACAGAGCAACCTCGAGCCTGTACCGGGACAGCTCCCTGGCGATCAGCGTTCCTATAACTCCCGCTCCGACAACGGCTACATCAAACATCTTTTTGGTTTTCTCCCTCGAGCAGGAGCGCACTTCTGCCCAAGCAAAAAAAACCCTACCCGGTCAACCCTTGAAGCTGTTCGCCTCCTTGAGTCTATCCGGGTAGGGTTTTCTCTCGTTCTCTAACCCCGATTGTGTTCTTCATTCAAAACGTATCACATCTGTCCGCTTCATATCAAGGGCCGCTGATTGCCGTGTCGTAGACACCTCCTGCGGATTCCGCTACACTCTACTCCGCTGCCCTGTCTGAATATCATGGTCATGAAATTCCTTGAAAGCTTGAGAGAAAGCCCGGTTATTGCTGCGGTGCGTGAGATGGGGGATCTGGACTACGCGCTGAAAAAGAAGATCAGGGTCATATTTTTGCTGGCAGGAGACATTTTCAATTTAATCGATATCGAGAAGAGTATCCGGGCAGAGGACCACCTTTTTCTGCTGCACCTCGATTTGGTCAGAGGGATCGCCCGCGATCAGGTTGGAATCACCTATCTGAAAAAGTGCTTTGGGATTGACGGGATCATCAGCACGCACTCCAATATCATCCAGTATGCGAAGAAACAGAATCTCATTGCCCTGCAAAGACTGTTCATCGTGGACTCCGAGTCGGTGAATACAGGCGCCAGGCTTGTGCAGAGCTCGAAACCGGATAGTGTTGAAATTCTTCCAGGGATTATTCTGCCTACCATCCAGCCTGAGCTTAACAAACTGCACCTACCACCCATTGTTGCAGGAGGACTGATTAAAACGAGGGACGACGTCGATCGGATCCTCGCCTCAGGCGCGGTGGCTGTTTCCACCAGTCGGAGAGAACTCTGGTAAATGAAAAACAACATCTATGACGTAGCGGTTGTGGGTGCCGGGGTGGTCGGGGCATCCATCGCCCGCAAACTCTCCGCCTATGCCTGCGACACTGTCATTCTGGAAAAGGAGTGGGACGTCTCCTTCGGTGTCACCAAGACGAACTCCGGAATTATTCACGGCGGTTTTCACTACCCAACCTCCACGCTCAAAGGCCGGCTGGAAGTGCTGGGCAACATCATGTTCGACAGGCTGCAGCAGGAGCTGCATTTTCCCTTCAGGCGCTGCGGTATCCTGGCGGCGGCCTTCACCATAGAGGAAATGAAGACCATCGAGAAAATGTACATGCAGGGAGTGGAGAACAAGGTCATCGGGCTGGAGTTGTGCAATCGCGACCGTATCCACTCCCTCGAACCCAAGCTGAATCCCGATGTAGTCGGAGGACTACACGCCCCCTCCGGCGGTGTAATCGAGCCGTACCACTTCGTTTTTTCCTTGATCGAATCAGCGAAGAAAAACGGGGTCGAGTTGCGTACCAGGTTCAAGGTGGTAAAGGCTGAGAAAAGGAAAGGTCATTTTCTGATCCAGGCGGAGAACGGCGAAAGCCTGCGAGCCCGTTACCTGGTCAATGCGGCCGGCTTGTACGCCGACGAAGTATCGGCGATTTTCAACGCCGAACACCTGCAGATCAAGCCTCTGAAGGGACAGGAGTTCCTCCTGGACAGGAATGCCGCTGGGCTCCCCGGAAAGGTCATCTTTCCCGTGCCGAGTATCGTATCGAAGGGAATCCTCGTCATTCCTACACCGGAGGGCACCTGCATGGTGGGCCCGACTGCGATCGAACAGAAAGACAAGGAAGACCTGTCAACCAGTCAGAGCAACTTCGCGACGGTTTTTCACTCTGCCCGCAGGTTGATCCCAAAGATTTCCGAACGGGATATCATCACCTCCTTCGCCGGCCTGCGCCCCACCCTGAAGGGCAACGATTTCTACATTGCCATTTCCGAAAAGCAGCCCGAGCTCATCCAGGTGGCGGGAATCCAATCCCCCGGTTTGACCGCCGCGCCTGCGATCGGAGAATACGTGAAGGATCTGCTCAAGAAAGCAGGTCTGGTCCTAACTGAACGGCCCGATTACGACCCCTTTGTAGACGAGATTCCCCGCATCCGCAAGCTGTCCCCCTACGAGGCGGACGCTCTGGTTCAGAAAGAGCCCGCCTACGGCGAGATCATCTGCCGCTGTGAATCGGTCTCCGAGGCGGAAATCGTGTCTGCAATCCGCCAAGGACACACCACGATGGACGGGATCAAGTTCTACACCCGAGCTCAGATGGGCCGCTGCCAGGGCGGCTTCTGCAGCTACAAGATCCTGAAGATTCTGCAGCGGGAGACGGGAATGTCTATCGAGGAGATCACCAAACGAGGCCTGGGCAGTAACCTCATCACCGATAGAGTGGGCGGGCTCGCGGTGAAAGACCCTGCAGCAGCCCCCACCGGTACCGAGGAAGTGAAATGATCGAGAAACACTACGACGCCGTTGTCTTCGGTGGAGGGTCCGCCGGCCTGGCCGCGGCGGTACGGATCGCCGGACAGGGTTGTTCAGTTGCCGTACTGGAACGGGAAAACGAGCTCGGAGGGATCCTGAACCAGTGCATTCACAACGGATTCGGCATTCAGCGCTTCAAGGAAGACCTCACCGGACCGGAGTACGCCGAACGCTTCATCGAAATGGTCGAAGAATTGGACAATGTCTCGATATTTCTGGAAACCACCGCCCTCGAGGTCACCCACGGCACACCCCACTCGGTGTTCGCCTACTCCAAGCGGTACGGCGTGATCAAAATCGAATGCCGAGCGATTGTCCTGGCGATGGGTTGCCGAGAGCGAAATCGCGGCAACATCGGTATTCCCGGTACACGCCCGGCGGGAGTGTTCACGGCCGGATTGGCTCAGAGACTGATCAACATCGACGGGTATATACCGGGGCGCCGGGCGGTGATCCTGGGTTCCGGGGACATCGGACTGATCATGGCCCGTCGTCTGACCTGGGTCGGCGTCGAGGTGCTCGGGGTCATCGAGATCCAGGGCTACCCTTCCGGACTCACCCGGAACATCGTTCAATGTTTGAATGACTTCAACATCCCCCTGTACCTTTCCCACACCCTTTCGGAGATCCGGGGAAAGGACCGGGTCACCGGAGTGACAGTCACTCCTCTGCAAGATGGCAAGACGGTCACGGCCAAGAGCTTCGATCTGGACTGCGACACGATCCTGCTGTCCGTCGGGCTGATTCCGGATAATGAACTGTCCAGGAAGTTTGGTGTCAGTTTAAATCCTGAAACCGGTGGTCCCTTCGTGGATGCCGGCCTGATGAGCTCCGTGCCCGGAGTCTTCGCCTGCGGGAACGTGCTCCACGTACACGACCTGGTCGATTACGTCAGCGAGGAATCCGAGCGCTGCGCCTCCTTTGTTGTCGAGTACCTCAACGGCACCTATAACCCCCTCCTGCATCACCCCATCGTCTCCGGAGCGAACGTGAAATACGTGATCCCGAATAAGTATCTGCCGGGAATGACGAATCGTTTCTACCTTCGCTCCCTCATCGTCAAGAACAAAGCCGAGCTGGTGATCAGTCTGGAGGGAGAGCCGCTGAAACGCAAAAATTTGGCCCATGTCCAGCCCTCGGAGATGGTCAGCTTCTCGCTCGACGAGCAGGACCTTTCCCGTGGATCGGAATCGAGGGAGAAAAAGTTGGAGGTCAGCATCTACTGATGGAACGGAAGATGGTGTGTATATCCTGTCCCCTCGGCTGCCGCCTGACAGTCACTTGGGAGGATGAGAACGATATAGCGGTCAAGGGCAACAAATGCGCCAAGGGTGAAAGCTACGCCCAGGAGGAGATACTTGCACCCAAACGGGTCGTAACAGCCACGGTGCGGGCAGCTACCGGAGCTGTCCGGCGCCTGCCCGTGAAGACCAATTTGCCTATGCTGAAAGGTTATATCCCCGCTCTCCTCAACCGGATCTACAAGCTGGAGCTACGTCCTCCGATCGTTCGCGGGCAGGTTCTATTGAAGAACATCGAAGGAACCGGCGTGGATCTGGTGGCTACGAGAAATCTGAAAAAGGTGTGATGATGGGGCACTGTTGAGTGGAGAAATTGCTCCTTTTTTTTACTTTCTGAAAGAAAATAACTGGACAAGACTCCCTCAATCCAATATAATTTTGTGGAGATTCAATGTGGGGCTGACTAGCTCCTACCGCGGCAAGGGATACCCCATCGGACCCAGAGCCATTATGAAAATCGCAATCCTTGAGATGTAAATCCGTACGCGGCCCGCCGTTTTTGACTGAAACGGCGATGCAAGGGAGGTCTCAAAGCTGATTAGCTCAGGCTGCGCTTGAAACAGCGACTACAGCCGGGGATATCACGAGGAGGTGGCGCCTATGCGAAAGATCTGAACGTGCGGACGGACAGAAACTTCAATAATCCAAAAAACAGGAGGAGGTTACACTAATGGGTAAAAAGATTATCGTTCTTGTCCTTGTAGTATTGCTCGTCGCTGCATTTACAATCAGCGCCGGCGGCAAGCAGGAAGCGGCTGCAGTAGAAAAGCAGATCGTGATCTATAACTCGTACAACGGCGATCCGGAGCCTCGACGGGTGGATAAAGAACTGGTGCAAATGTTCGAAGAAGCGAATCCGCAGATCGATGTCGTACACAGCATCGTGGCCCATGAGGACTTCAAGCAGGCCATCCGGGCGTACCTGACTGCATCTACACCCCCTGACGTCATGACCTGGTTTGCCGGAAATC
>JAGLQP010000019.1 GCA_023136785.1 Spirochaetales bacterium | reverse complement strand
GCTAGGTTTCATTTGGACCTTTCCCCTGGAATTCCTAGAAGAACCTTTTTTTTACGAGTCCTATTCTAATATAATATATCGGCTCTCAACCTACACCCAATAGGGCAGAAAAAGGGAAAAAGACCAAGCCCCAATTCACAACCAGGAGAGAAAGCAGGACAGCCACTCCCGCAAAGGTATTTTGCCCTTCTATGAGATGACTGTTGAATCGCTGTTCGTTATAGACAGTATCAAATATCTCATCAAGACGTTGTACCAAATTCTTGCGGGGGAGCATCCGAGCCCTGGCCAGCAGCTTGTTGAGATAAGCGAAGGTCTCTGAGACATATCTGCCAAGTGTTCCAGGCAACCTCACAGAGGGTCGAATGCAGAATCGGGACAGGTACAGCAAACATCCCAGGGTTGTCGCCTTGGATAGGCCGACCACCAGTGCACCCCGAGTGACCGCCAGGGGACCGATCCGCAGCATTACCCGTCCAACAGGAGAGAAGAGGTTCACCACAATCGTGGTTGTCATAAAGATAATACTGCCGATAAAAAGACGCCGCTTCGCCACGGACACGGATAACAGCGCCAGGACGAGGAACACGACGGTTTGGGCAGTTTTCACAATGAGGTTCTGCTGGACAATGATTGCCGGTGCAAGGAGTAGTCCGGTTACAAATAAAAAAGAGGGAGACACCCGTCTATCGATCCAGGAATCTCCCTCTTGCGGCTTTTCGTTCACACCTAGGTTTCTTTAGTCTCCTGCTTTTCTGCAGGTTTTTTCTTCTTCTTTTTCACGGCTTCTTTGCGCTCTACCAGCTCCAGAAATACCATTTCCGATGCATCCCCGTAACGTTGACCTAGCTTCAGAATCCTGGTATAGCCTCCGGGCCTCTCGGTAAAGCGCGGAGCAATTTCGGTGAACAACTTGGCCAGAACCGCCTTATCCTGGATCGTCTTAGCGACGACCCGGCGGTTGTGAACGTTGTCGTGACGAGCCCGGGTAATTAGTTTCTCCGCAACTCGGCGAATCTCCCGAGCCTTGGGTTTTGTGGTTTTTATGCGCTCATACCGGAACAGTGCTGTAGCCATACTCCTGTACAACGCTTTCCTGTGGCTCACATTCCGGCCGAGACGGTTGTAACCGATCCTATGCTTCATCGACCTGTTCCTCTTGTGTGTTTTCCTCTTCCTTAGTCATGGCCAAAGCCTTCTTTAAAGCACTGTAGTCCTTCATGCCCAGGGAGAGGTTTTTATCTCGAAGCTTTTCCTTGATCTCTTGAAGGGACTTCTTGCCGAAATTACGGGTTTTAGCGATTTCCTCTTCCGTTCTGCGGGTTAAATCGCCAATGGTCTTTATATTGGCATTACGCAGACAATTACTCGATCGAACCGACAGTTCCAACTCTTCTACGGGGGTGTCCAGCAGGGCCCGGATGCGCGCTTCCTCCTCATCGATTTCCCCTTCATCGTCCGCTACTTCTTCATCGAAATTTATGAAAATCGACAAGTGATCTTTGGCGATCTTTGCAGCCTCCGCCAGAGCATCCTCCGGAGGTATCGTGCCGTCCGTCCAGATTTCCAGGATGAGCTTGTCATAATCGGTTCGCTGTCCCACACGAGTATTTTCTACAAGATACTTCACCTTGGTTACCGGGGAGAAAACTGCATCGATGGGGATCGTCCCGATGACCTCTATATACTTCTCGCTTCTCTCTGAAGGGACATAACCCCTGCCAAGATCAATTTGGATCTCCAACTCCAGATTGGCTTTTTCCATCAGCGTGCAGATGAGAAGATCCTTATTGATTACCTGCACAGTATCGTCTACTCCTATATCTTTTGCCGTAATCGTACCAGAGCCCTTCGCTTCAACGACAACGACCTTCTCCTCTTCGCCCCCCTGCAGATTGATCTTCACGGTTTTCAGATTATTGATAATATCCGGAGTGTCCTCCGCTACCTCCGGAATCGCTTCGTATTCGCTGGTAATCACCTTTGGAGATCCGTCTTCACCGTAGCTGGTAATCCGAATCGCGCTGATCGCATACCCCTGGATAGAGGATAACAGGATACGCCGCAGCGTGTTTCCCATCGTCACTCCATAACCCCGCTCAAAAGGATAGGCTATGAACTTGCCGTAGTTCGTATCACTTTCCAAATGCTCGAAGGTGATTCCTTTGGGTCTTCTGAATCCTTTTAAAAGATTCTTCCTTGCCATCCCTACTCCTTAATTGAGGCTGTCCCGTGAATCGCGGGACAGCCGAAATCGAGGTTGCCTTTCAACCTCTATTGAGGTCGCCCAGTAACCAGGCAAACACAAGATATCGTGGTTGTTCAGATTAAAATCCGCATTATACGTCATTCGGTCAACCGAAATCGAGGTTGTTTTTCAACCTCACTTAGAGTACAGCTCGACGATCAACTGTTCCTTTACGTCCGCCAAGTCGAAGATATCGCTCCGTCTGGGTATGGCTTTCACCTTGCCCCAGATCTTGTCAGGATCAACCTCCAGCCATGGCATGACTCCCGAGCGGGAATACTCTTTTAAACTATCTTTGATTGCTGTGAGCTTTTTACTCTTCTCTTGGACTTCGATCTCATCTCCCTCTCTGACCAGATAGGAAGGGATCGTGACACGTCGGGCGTTCACCCGAACATGCCCATGGGAAACAAGCTGCCGCCCCTGCTTTCTTGAACTGGCGAAATGCATGCGATACACCATGTTGTCCAGACGACGTTCCAGCATGGTAATCAGGGTTTCACCGGTGATCCCCTTCTGACGTGCCGCTTTGGCGAAGAAGAGTCGGAACTGCTTCTCCATCATGCCGTACATTCTCTTCAACTTCTGCTTCTCCCGAAGCTGAATGCCGTAGTCGGAAAGCTTCTTAGATCGTGCCCTTAAGCTTCTTCCGGGCTTTCCCCTGCGCTTGGTAATTGGACACTTAGCGGCTTTACACCTCTCGCCCTTGAGAAAGAGCTTCGTTTCTTCGGCTCTACACAGCCGACACTGAGGACCCGTGTAACGTCCCATTCAACTCCTCCCTCGTCCTAGACTCGGCGTTTCTTCTGAGGCCGGCACCCATTATGGGGTATTGGTGTTACATCCTGAATGGAACGCACCCTTAAGCCCAATGCGCCCAAAGATCGGATCGCCGATTCACCCCCGACGCCTGGACCTTTTACAAAAACGTGCACTTCACTCAGTCCATACTCCTTTGCCCTGGTCACAGCTGCTTCTGCGGTCATCTGAGCCGCATAGGGTGTGGACTTCTTCGCCCCTCTGAAACCCAGACTCCCTGCCGAAGCCCAAGACAATGCATTACCCATCCTGTCGGTGATGGTAACGATTGTGTTATTGAAGGTCGCCTGAATGTACACGTTGCCTTCTGCAACATTTTTCTTCTTTTTTGTCTTGCTCACTTCTCACTTCCCCTTATTTCGCTCTTCTCTTTCCGGCAACGGTCTTTCGTTTGCCCTTTCGAGTCCGGGCGTTGGTCCGAGTTCTCTGTCCTCGCACGGGCAGGCCTTTCCTGTGCCGCAGGCCCCGGTAGGAACCAATATCCATCAAGCGCTTGATATTGAGAGAGACCTCCGTTCGCAGACGTCCCTCGACTTTGTAGTCGTTTTCTATAATCTTCCTGAGAACGTTGATCTCCTCCGGAGATAGATCATTGATCCTGCGCGAGGCGTCGATGCCTGCGTTGGCACAGATCACCTCTGCCGAGGAGCGCCCGATTCCAAATATTTGGGTCAGAGCGATATCCACGTGTTTGTTGGGGAGATCAACCCCGGCAATTCGAGCCATGTACTCCTCCTACCTTTGGCGCTGCTTGTGCTTGGGATTTTGGCAGATGATGCGTACAACGCCTTTTCTACGGATCACCTTGCATTTATCACAAATCGGTTTCACACTTACTCGTACCTTCATCTCATACCTCCATCCAGGTTACAGGTACCGGGATCTGATCTTTCCCTTGCGCACGATTCCCTCGTGATGGTGCATGCGCAGCTGACCTTCGATCTGACTCATCGTGTCCAAATCCACTCCTACCATGATCAGAAGGGAGGTGCCGCCCATTAGGAATGCCACCGAGGAGGGAATATTCAACCAGGTTTGAATGATCGTTGGGATCACAGCGATAAAGGCCAGAAAAAGAGCTCCAGGCAGAACAATTCGATTGAGGATTCTGGAAAAGTACTCCTCCATCTTGTCCGATCGGATGCCCGGTATCGAACCACCGTTCTCCCGGATGTTTTTCGAAATCTCTATCGGATTCAATGTCACTTGCGTGTAAAAATAGGCAAAAAAGATAATCAAGCCGGTGTAAGTTATTACGTAGGGAATTCCGTTTGGTCGCAGCCAGGAGGCGAACCGGGACAGCCAGTCCACCCGGGAACCCAAGTTTTGGGCGATCTGTAGGGGGAAAACCAGGATGGAGGATGCGAATATTACGGGAATTACTCCCGACGGGTTGATCTTGAAGGGCAGGTATGAGTTTTGAGCACCGTAGATCTTCCGCCCAACTACCCGCTTTGCATAATGCACCGGAATTTTTCTCTGCCCCTGTTGCTCATATACGACGAGGGCTACAACCACAACGAACATTACCAGAACCACGATCATGAACACCGGGTTCAGCTCTCGACGGCGAATCTGCTCGACGATCGTATAAATCGCGTAGGGAATCCGGGTGACGATTCCTGCAAAAATCAACATGGATATTCCGTTACCGATCCCCCTCTGGGTTATCTGCTCCCCCAGCCACATCAGAAAAATGGTTCCCGAGGTTACCGTCAGTATGGCAATGAAGGTATAGGCCGTACGGCTCAAGGTTATGGCATCGGGAATCCTGTCAACGTAGGCAGTGACGGCGAAACCTTGAATCAGACAGACGAAGATGGTACCGATACGCGTGTAACGCTGTATCTTCTTCCTCCCCCCCTCCTCCTGGGAAATTGCCTTCATCTTGGGAAACACCAGCATCAGAAGCTGCATGATGATCGACATAGAAATGTAGGGCATGATGCCGAGCATGAATATAGAGAAATTTTTAAAGGCGCCGCCTGCGAAGAAATCCAGATAATCGGTGATCCCGAAGGTACCCGTCGCCTCCTGAGCGGTCATATAGAGTTTCAAAGCTGTCAGGTTCACCCCCGGAATGGGAATATTCGCACCCAGACGAAATATGAAGAGAATAAATATGGTAAACAGGATGCGATCCCGCAGGTCTTTTATTCTGAAAATATCAACAATCGGATTTGCCATACTACTACGTTCCTTACTGCTTAAGCTTCGTTTTTCTCAGGAGTTATTGTTCCTCCAGCCGCCTTGATCTTCTCCGCAGCTCCCGAGGTTACCTTGTCCACAGCCACCGTCAGCTTCTTCTCGATTGTACCGTTCCCTAAGATCTTGATAGGAGTTTTCCGTGTGTGAGTCTGGGCGCGAATAAGACCTTTAGCGATCAGACTGTCCCGGTTCACCGTGTCCCCATCTTTGAACACGTTCAGTGCCTCTACCTTGAGAATCAGAAACTCCTTCTTGAAAGGATAGTTGGAGAATCCCCGCCTGGCAATCCGACGATACAGGGGCATCTGGCCGCCTTCGAAGCCGAGTCTTGTGCCTCCACCGGAACGGGAGTTCTGTCCCTTGGTCCCCTTGCCGGCCGTGCCTCCCTTGCCCGTGCCTCTTCCGCGGCCCAATACTTTAGCGCGTGTTGTGGCTCCCTTTGGCTTGACGATATCCATGATAATCCAACTACTCCTTTATTTCGACGCTCGAGGTGTGGAAATCTCTTCCACGGTCACCAAGTGAGATACGGCACGAACCATACCCAGTATCGATGGGGTGGCCTCATGAACCATGGAGGATTGTAGCTTCTTCAGCCCCAACGCCTTAACGGTCTTCCGTGCCTGTGGTTTTTGGCCGATCGGACTTTTCACCAATCGTACCCGTATCTGTTTCTCTCGTTTTGCCATCTTAACCCCAGAACTCATTCAAGGTTTTACCGCGGTTCGCCGCTGCTACCTTCGCATCCATCAATTTGCTGAATCCTTCAAATACCGCCTTGACGATGTTCATCGAGTTTGCCGATCCGAGGGATTTGCTCAAGATGTCCTTGATCCCGGCGGCTTCCATCACTGCCCTGACCGGACCTCCCGCGATGATCCCTGTACCGGGGGAAGCCGGCTTCAACATAACTTTGGCACCCTTATATTTTCCCATGATCTGATGGGGTATGGTGTTTTGTTTCATAGGGATTCTGACCATATTCTTCTTGGCCCGATCCAAGCTCTTACGAATCGCATCGGAGACGTAATTTGCCTTTCCGAAGCCGTAGCCGACGCGCCCGTTTCTATCGCCGGCGACCGAAATGGCCGAGAAAGAGAACCTCCGACCACCTTTGACGACCTTGGCGATACGGTTGAGCCTGACAAGTTTTTCGACGTATTCCTTTTCATGTTCCAAATCTAAACTCCTAGAACGTAACACCCGCTTTACGGGCTCCCTCGGCAATAGATTTCACGATTCCGTGATACGAGTACCCGTTTCTATCGAAAACGATTCTGTCGATTTTCTTTTCTTTTAGGCGCCCTGCTACAACCTGCCCCAACTGCTCGGCTCCGGCGGCTGTGCTCTTTATCTTCCGTAGATCCTTCTCGATATTTGATGCAGAAACGAGGGTATGACCCTTTTCATCATCGATTACTTGGATGTACAGATAGCGGTCGCTTCTATATACCGTCATCCTTGGCCGGTTGCTGACACCGGATATGCTCTTCCGGACATGTTTTTTGCGTCGTATCCGGCGTATCTTTTTAGCTCTGAGTCTGTCCATTACCTTCTTCCTATTGGATTACTTGATCCCTGTTTTACCGATCTTCCTACGGACATATTCGTTCTCATAGCGAATACCCTTTCCCTTGTACGGCTCCGGCGGTCGGAAACCACGGATTTCCGCAGACACCTGCCCGACCTGCTGTCTGTCCGTGCCACTGACAATAATACGGTTATTGCCCTCGACATTGATTGTTATTCCTTCGGGAACAGGATATTCGATTGGATTTGAGTACCCCAGGTTCAGTACCAGAACATCACCCCGCAACTCCGCACGGTAACCGACACCATTTACCAGGAGCACCTTGGCAAAGCCTTCGGTAACCCCTACAACCATGTTATGTATCAACTTTCGATACAGGCCATGCATGGACTTAGCCTGTTTACTCTCGCTCTTCCGCTCTATTGTACAGACTTTGTCCTCCAGATTGATCTTCACAATTGATTTGTGGTAGTCCTGCGACAGCTCCCCTTTGGTCCCTTTTACCGTAACCGTGCTAGTCCCTACGGTTATCGTTACTCCATCCGGGATCTGAATAGGCATTGTTCCAATTCGTGACATACTCTCTTTCCTTCTTACCAAACGCTGCAGATCAACTCACCACCGACCTGTTGCTCGAGAGCCTTTCTTCCGGTGATTACACCTCTGGAGGTGGTAACGATCAGAGTCCCGTAACCGTTGTACACACGGGGCATGCTTTTGTATCTCTTGTACATCCTACGCCCCGGTGTAGACAGCCGCTGCAGCCCGTGAAGCACGGGATTGTTCCCGTCGTCGTATTTCAGAAAAATCCTGATCTGATTTTTTCCGTCCTGACCGATCTTCTTGAAGGTCTTAATAAAGCCTTCATTTTTGAGAATCTTTACTATTTCGATCTTCAGTTTCGACGAGGGAATATCGACTTTTTCATACCCCACCATGTTTGCATTGCGTATCTTGGTTAACATATCCGCAATAGGATCAGAAATACTCATTACACCTCTCCCTACCAACTAGACTTCGTTACTCCCGGAATCTTGCCCTCGCTGGCAAGATTGCGGAAACAGATACGGCACATTTGAAATTTGCGCATATATCCTCGCGGCCGGCCACAGATGCGGCAGCGGTTCACCTTCCGCGTCATATACTTCGGTTTTCGTAACGCTTTGTTGACTAGCGATTTTCGAGCCATCTAAAAATCTCCTCTACTTCCTGAAGGGCATCCCCAGGTGGGCAAGCAGGCTGCTGGCCTCACGATCCGTTTTCGCCGTTGTAACAATGGCTATATTTAACCCGGAAATCCTCTCAATTTTGTCGTAGTCGATTTCTGGGAAGATGATCTGTTCGGTGACCCCAAGAGAGTAATTTCCATGTCCATCAAAAGCATTCGGGTTCGTACCACGAAAGTCTTTTACCCTGGGAATCGCAATGTTCACCAGTCGGCTATAAAAATCGTACATGTAGTCACCCCTCAGGGTTACCATGAGGCCGATCTCCATGCCTTTACGGAGTTTGAATCCTGCGATCGACTTTCGTGCTACCGTTTTCACTACCCGCCGACCGGTAATCTGAGCCAGCTCTCGCAGGGCCGAATCCAGCAGTTTCTTGTTTTGGGATGCTTCCCCGATACCCATGCTTACAACGATCTTTTCCAGTCGGGGTACCTGCATTACAGACTTGTAGCCGAACTCATCCATGAGGGCTTTGACTATCTTGTCCCGGTACAGGGTTTTCAACCTCGGTTGTTTTACTGCCGTAACCATTACAACTGCTCCCCGCACTTCTTGCAGAAGCGAACCTTCTGATCTTGTTCCATGCGCAGTCCAATCCTGGTGGGACCGCACTTCTTACACAGGATCTGAACATTCGATATGGCCAAAGCCGCTTCTACAGAAGAGATACCACCCTTCCGATTCTGTCCACGGGGACGGATTGCCTTTTTAACCATGTTCAAACCTTCGATCAAGACCCTTCCCCGGTCCCGATCTACCCGCAGGACCCGACCGGATTTACCGCGGTCCTTTCCAGCCATGATCTTCACCTGGTCATTTTTCTTGATTTTATATTTCACTGCATTATTTCTTGCCACGGTCCTACACTCCTAGATCACTTCCGGTGCCAAGGAAACTATCTTCATGAAATCCTTTTCGCGCAGTTCCCTGGCGACAGGACCGAATATGCGCTTTCCTTTTGGATTGCTGCTGGGATCAATGAGCACACAGGCATTGTCGTCAAAACGTATGTAGGTGCCGTCGAGCCTCCTATACTCTTTCTTCGTTCTCACGATAACCGCCCGTTCAACGTTTCCCTTCTTAATCGGTGCATTTGGTAATGCATCTTTTACGGCGACCACAACAATATCACCGATACCGGCATTTTTTCTCCGTGTTCCACCCAGCACCTTGATACACTGAACACGTTTCGCTCCACTGTTGTCGGCAACGTTCAAGTAGCTTCTCATTTGAATCATAGTCTGCTCCGTTCATGTAACCCTATTTTGCCTTTTCGAGTATCTCCAAAAGGCGCCAACGCTTCTCCTTGCTCAGTGGCCTGGATTCAATCACCTTCACGAGATCACCGATTTGGCAGAGGTTACCTTCGTCATGGGCCTTTATCTTTTTCGAGCGGGTGATGTATTTCTTGTAGAGAGGATGGAGCTTTCTCCGTTCGATCCTCACCACAATTGTCTTCTCCATCTTGTTGCTCACCACCGTCCCGACCAGTGTTTTTCTGTTTCTCTGTTTTTTCTTGACTTGCGTTTCCACTTCTCTAGCTCCTGGTACTAGGCTTGCCTGATTCCGGTCTCATATTCATGGATTATCGTGTTTAGCCGGGCGATCTGCCTTCGCATTGTCCGCTTCTGCAGGGGGTTGTCCACATGCCTGAGGACCAGGTCAAAACGGAGGTCCCGGAATTGTTTTTTCAGCTCTTCCCGCTTGGTGAGCAGTTCTTGATAGGTCAGGTCGTTGAATGAATCCTTCATGTCCCTACCCCAGATCCCTTCGCGTCTTAAACTTTGTTCTGATGGGAAGCTTGCTGCCCGCCAATCGGATTGCCGATTCGGCCAATTCTTTTTCCACGCCCCCTAACTCAAACATGATGGTTCCCGGCTTGACAGCCGCAACCCAATACTCGGGAGTGCCTTTGCCCTTGCCCATGCGTGTTTCCGCCGCCTTCTTTGTAAAAGGAATGTCGGGGAAAATTCGAATCCAGACTTTCCCACCCCTTTTGATATGACGGGTCATGGCAATTCGAGCCGCTTCAATCTGTCGATTCGTGATCCAGTGCTTTTCCAGCGCCACCAGACCATACTCGCCGAAAGCGATCGTGTTTCCCCGGGTGGCCAATCCCTGCATTCGGCCTCGTTGTTTCTTACGGTATTTAGTTCTCTTAGGACTGAGCATAGCCTGATCTACTCCTACTCGACCGTTGCTTCTTCAGCAGCAACCCGGCGTCTTCCTGGGTTTCGCCGCCGAAAATCTCCCCCTTATAAATCCAGACTTTGACCCCGATCGACCCGAAGGTTGTGATCGACTCGGCAAAACCGTAGTCTATGTCGGCACGGAAAGTGTGTAGAGGGATCCTGCCCTCTTTGTACTCTTCCCGACGGGCCATCTCGGCACCGCCCAGTCGGCCGGCCACCTTGATCTTGGCTCCCTGTACTCCCGCCTTCATGGCATTCACCACCGCCATCTTCATAGCTCTGCGGAAGGAGGCGCGAGAACGAAGCTGCCTGGCCACATTCTCTGCAATCAGTTGCGCATCCGCCTCGGGCCTGGAGATCTCTTTAATTTTTATCTGTATCTTCTTACCGACTAATTTCTGAAGCCGCTTTCCCAGCTTCTCGATATTCGCCCCTTTTACCCCGATGATTACCCCGGGTCGACCCGTATGAATGATAATGGTTATCCTCTGCGGATGACGGATAATCTCCACGTTGGCGATATCCGCACTTTGTGTTTCCGATGATTTGGCGATGGTGCGTCGCAGTCGCAAATCTTCATGCAGTGTACTGGCATATTCCCTGGGATCCACATACCACTTGGACTTCCAGGTCTTGTTGATACCCAGCCGCAGACCGTATGGATTTACTTTCTGTCCCACGTTATTCTCCTGCTCCGGCGATTTCATCCAGCACCACCGAGATGTGACACGTTCGCTTAATTAGCCTGTCCGCCCTTCCCCGTGCTCGGGGCCAGATTCTCTTCATCCTCACCCCTTCATTGACCTGAAGGTCCCGGACATACAACAGCTCCTCGTCGAGGTTCTTGTTGGTGTACAGAGCGTTGGCCGCGGCGGACTTAATGACTTTCTTCAACAGTCTTGCACCTTTGTGCGGTAGGTTTTCAAGGAGGGCAATGGCATCCCCGTAGGGTTTTTTTCGCACTTTGTCGGCGATCCGCCTAACCTTGAACGGTGACATTCTCACGTAACGCACATGGGCTGAGTAGTTTTTCTTGATTTCCATACCTCTACCTCTTCGCTGCCTTTCTGTCTGATCCGCTGTGGCCTCGGAACAACCGGGTCGGGGAGAACTCTCCAAGCTTGTGTCCGACCAGGTTCTCGGTGATGTACACGGGAATCCAAGTTTTTCCGTTATACACGGAAATGGTATATCCCACCATTTCTGGGAAAATCGTCGAACAGCGAGAATATGTCTTTATCATCTCTTTCTCGCCACTCTTGTTCATCTCCAAAACCTTCTTGTATAGGCTCTTGGCAATAAATGGACCTTTCTTAACAGACCTGGACACGAGCTACTCCTATTTCCTTTTCTTCACGATCAATCGACCGGAAGATTTTTTCTTCTTTCGGGTCTTGTACCCCTTTGTGGGAACGCCCCAGGGGGTTACCGGATGCCTTCCACCGGAGGTCTTTCCTTCGCCTCCGCCATGGGGATGGTCGTGGGGATTCATAGCCACACCTCGGACTTTGGGTCGACGACCTAGCCAGCGGCTGCGTCCCGCTTTCCCCAAAGAGACATTCATATGATCCTGATTTCCCACCTCACCGAGAGTGGCATAACACCTGGCCAGCACCATCCTCGTCTCCCCCGACGGCAGCTTGAGGGTGGCATACTCCCCCTCTTTAGCCATCAGAGTGGCCCGAGCCCCGGCGGCACGGACGATTTGTCCGCCCCTTCCAGGGGCGAGTTCGACATTATGAATGACCATACCTAGGGGAATCTTTTCGATGGGCAACGCGTTTCCCGGCTCTAAAGGAGCGTCAGGGCCGCTTACTATCTGAGCACCCACCTGCAGTCCCGCGGGAGCCAAGATGTAGCGTTTTTCTCCATCCCGGTAGCTAACAAGAGCGATAAAAGCACTCCTGTTGGGATCGTATTCGATCGTTGCCACGGATCCGGGCACGCCCTTCTTGTCTCGCTTGAAATCGATCGCCCGATACCTCCGCTTGTGGCCTCCGCCCTTGCGCCGGACACTGATGCGTCCGCCCCCGCCACGACCCGCTTTGGAAGACTTCCCCTTGGTAAGTCCCTTGTGCGGTCGATCCGTGGTCAGCTCTTCAAATGTCAAACCAGTTTTGTAGCGCATTCCCGCGGTGATCGGCCTGTACTTCTTTATTGCCATGAGTTATGCCCCTTCAAATACCTGGATCACTTCACCCGCACGCAAGGTTACGATAGCCTTCTTCCACTCAGCAGTGTACCCGAGCTGATACCGTACCCGTTTTGGCTTCCTCTTCACGCGCATAACGTGACAGGAAACGGGGTGTACGTTGAACAACTGACGAACGGCTTGCATGATCTCGATCTTATTCGCCCGGCTGTCCACCTTGAAAGCGTATTTACCGCTCTCCCGCATCTGGTTCGATTTTTCCGTTACGATCGGTTCGATTATGATCTCGGTTGAATCCATCACGCACCCTCTTTGTTCTTTCCGACCTTG
>JAGLQP010000189.1 GCA_023136785.1 Spirochaetales bacterium | reverse complement strand
GATGAGCCCCCTCTGGAAGTTGGAGAAGTGGTGGCTGAAGGACAGGAAGTTCACCACGCCCGCGGCCCAGGGTGGAAGGGCGAATACAAGATTCACCTGCGAGATCAGGGTGAGCACGAGCAGCACAAACAGGCTGATCAGAAATGAGCTGATCTGATTGGACATCAGAGAGGATACAAACATACCCACGGAAATGCCCGCAGCGCCCAGCAGGAGCACCCCGATGTACTGTCCCAGAATTTCTCCCCGGTCAAAATCTCCGAATCGACCGAGCAGCAGGGGAAGGGGAAGGGTTAGGGCGATCATGATAAAGAGCAGGCTGAGGGCGGCGATGAACTTGCCCAACACGAGAGTGCTCTCTCGAAACGGCAGGGTCATAAGCACTTCCAGGGTCCCCAGCTTTTTCTCCTCCGCCCAGCTCCGCATGGTCAGGGCGGGCATCACGATGATAAACACGATCGGAATCACGGAGAAAAAGCTCCGAAGCGAAGCGATATTGCTGGCGAAGAAGGTCTGGAGATAAAAGACCCAAACGCTCGAGAAAACCAGAAAGGTCACCACCAAAACATAGGCGATCGGGGAGTTGAAGTAGGATTTCAGTTCTTTCTTGATAATCGGAATGATATTGCTCAACATTATTCTCTTCCTTCCCGAGTCAATTTTATGAACAACTCTTCCAAACTGAGCCGCTTGGGCACCATTGACAGAATTTTGTATCCCTCCTTGACCGCCCAATCGAATACCGCCTCCTCGGCACCGGAATCAGGAAGAAGAGCGATCCGGAGTTGGTGAAGCCCTTCCGCCGGGGACGAGCTTTTCAAGAGATCCCGCACGCCGGACACTCGGTCAATACCGGCCGGCTCTCGATCCCCTTTCAGCAAGAGGTCGAGAAACACCTCCCCCTTCATCTCTCGGTTGATCTCCTCCGGGCTGCCCTTGGCCACGATCTGCCCCTCGTTCAGGATCAAAACGCGTCCGCAGGTTGCCTCCACTTCCCGAAGGATGTGGGTCGAAAGGATTACGGTCTTTTCCTTGCCCAAGCGCTTTATCAGCTCTCGAATCTCGATGATCTGATTGGGATCGAGGCCCATGGTCGGTTCATCCAGGATAAGAATCTCCGGATCGTGAAGAATTGCCTGGGCAAGGCCGGTGCGCTGCCGAAATCCTTTTGAAATGGTATCGATGCCTCGGTAGACAACGCTCTTCAGACCACACTCCTCTACCGCCCATTCGATCCGCTCTGTTTTGGTATTTCCCTTCAGGGAGCGGGATTCAGCCATGAAGCTGAGGTATTCCAGAACGTTCAGATCCATGTACAACGGCGCATTTTCCGGCAAATAGCCGACCAACTTCTTGATCTCCAACGGTCTTTCGAAGATGTCCCAGCCATTGACCGTAGCGGTTCCGAAGCTGGGAAACATGTAACAGGTCAGTATTTTCATTATTGTGGTCTTCCCGGCGCCGTTGGGGCCGAGCAGCCCCACGACTTCTCCCGGTTTGATGGAAAAGTTGACTCCCCGAATTGCTTCCAGGGTTCCATAACGCTTGCCCAGGTTGCTTACCTCTATCATGAATCTACCTTTCTAAATCCTGTGGTTATTTGTCGCGTTTTGTGCCTAAAATAATGTCAACGGTCTTACAACGTCAAGGTATTTCCTACTCCCCATAGGGCAAATCGATGATCTGAAGGTCCCGGGTCAGGAAGGTTCGAGGGAAAATTTTCTTGGCCTGATGGAGCAGATTCCTAAGGTCCCGTTCGGTGTAGCGGGGGCTGTAATGGATCAGACCGAGCCGACCGACCCCTCCCTGGTGGGCGATCTGAGCCGCCTGAACAGCGGTCAGGTGCTTCTTGTCTGCGGCATCTTCTGCCAGCTCTTCACCGAACATTCCCTCGCAAATCAGCAGATCCGAATCCCGTATAAACTCAGGTGCGCCGGGAACCCAGGTCGTATCGGTGATGAAACTGAACTTTCGCCCTGCCCGCCTGGGACCCATAACCTGCTCCGGCTTCACTTCGACACCTGAGTTTAAACGAACCGGAGTACCGGATTGGAGGGTGGACCACAGAGGTCCCCTGGGGATGCCCAGAGCGCCGGCTGCCTCCGGATCGAACACCCCGGCGCGCATGTCTTCTTCCAGGCAGAAGGCCAGACAGGGTTTTGTATGATGCAAGGGATACGAACGGATCTTGAAGCCGTCGCCCTCAAAGACGGTCTCCTCTCCTAGGACCTCTTTCACGACGATCTCGTAGTTGATGTACATGTCGAGAATTTTCCGGCTCGCCTGGACGTACTCTTTGATTCGAGGTGGTCCGATGATGTACAGGGGATCGTCCCTCTCCACCTGAGAGGAGATCATCATTATGCCCGGAATCCCCGTTACGTGATCGGCGTGGGTGTGGGATACGAATATGACCGATATCTTCTTCCAGCGCAGAGCCAGGCGGCGCAGCGACACCTGGGTGCCCTCACCGCAGTCGAAGAGAAACAGCTCCCCCTCGCGCCGCAGCAATACCGAGGTGAGGCTCCGAGACGGCAGGGGCATCATGCCGCCTGTTCCGAGAACAAACAATTCCATATTCATGGGCGTTTTTTTTAAACTCTGTCATTAGTAGCACAGAAGGATGAATTTAGGAAGGCGTTTGGCGTACAAAGCGGACAGGGTGACATTGACCTGTCAATGGAGTTGAGGCTATAGTTTGTGTAGCCTACCGAACCCCATACACCGGGGAGATGAACGGCGGGGAGGTGCTATGAACAGCGGCGAGAATCCCGAAGTACCTGTGCTCCTGGTCGACGACGAGCCGGCAGTTCTCTCAAGCATGGCGAAAGTGCTGAAATCTGCCGGGGTCGACAATCTACTGACCTGCAGCGATTCCCGGGAGGTTCTCCCCCTTATGGAGAAGCAGGAGGTTGAGGTCGTCCTGCTGGACATCTCCATGCCTCACATTACCGGGGATGAGCTCCTAAGAAAGATCCACGAGTTGTACCCCCATATCCCGGTCATCATTGTCACAGCATCAGAAGACATCGATATGGCTGTGGGTTGCATGAAGGAGGGAGCCTTTGACTACATGATCAAGGCTGTCGAGCCGAACAGGCTGACCAGCGGTGTCGGACGGGCCATCGACATGCGGCGCCTTTCCCGCCGCTACAACTCCCTCAGGGAAGGTCTACTGGCAGACAAGATCAGCCATCCGGAGGTATATCGTTCTATCGTAACCCGCAATCATCGTATCCACGCGATTTTCCGATTTATAGAATCCATCGCTCCGACAGCGGAAACGGTACTGATCACCGGGGAAACCGGCACGGGCAAGGAGCTCTTTGCCGAGGCGATCCACGCAGCCAGCGCCCGGCGGGGACCTCTGGTAAAGGTAAACAGCGCCGGATTGGACGACAACGTGTTTGCCGATTCACTTTTTGGACATACGAAAGGCGCATACACCGGCGCGGACAGCGACCGCAAAGGACTCGTACAGCAGGCGAACCTGGGTACGCTCTTCCTCGACGAGATCGGGGACCTGTCCGCGGCCAGCCAAATCAAGCTGCTGCGGCTGCTGGAATCCCGGGAGTACTACCCCCTGGGGTCGGATCTGCCGCGCACAACCAGTGCACGGTTCATCATCGCCACCCACCGCCTGCTGCCCGCCCTGGTTGCGGAGGAGCATTTCCGCCGCGATCTCTACTATCGTTTGCAGACCTACGAGATTCGCATCCCGCCGCTGCGGGAACACGGGGATGATCTACCCCTGCTCATCGATCATTTCCACGGCCAGGCCGTAGAACAGCTGGGCAGAAAGAAACTGGCTGTCCCTCCCGAGCTGCTCACCCTCCTGGAAACCTACGACTTTCCCGGCAACGTTCGGGAGCTTCGCTCCATGATTTTCAACGCGGTAAGCCGCCAGCGGGAAAAAATGCTGTCCCTTCAACCCTTTCGCGAGGCCATGGGATACACCGGAGAGCTCAACCTTCCCGCCGCCGTAGAGACGTTCTCCTTTCCGGAAAAGCTGCCCACGTTGAAGGGAATAACCGAGCGGTTGATCGAAGAGGCTCTGTCCCGGTCCAAGGGCAATCAAGCGATCGCAGCGGGACTGCTCGGGATCACTCCTCAAGCACTCAGCAAAAGGCTCAAGCGGCGAAAAGGCGGCAATTCGGATTGAGTGAGTCGAACCCTGTCGTGAGGTACAGAGGAGGTGCAGCGTGAACTGGCTCAGATTCAGCACCCTGTCCATAGGATCCTTGACCACGACGCTGCTCCTCGCCGTCATAACCGGCTACCTGCTCTCTCTGAAGGCAAAACATCCCGATACCTGGTATCTGGCGGGATATCTCGGCTGCCTGTTCGTGCTTCTCCTCTCCTACACGGTGCGCTACTCCGTGTTTTCGAGCGCCTCCTTGAACACCGGCCAAATCTCAAACCTCATTGTCTTCGGGGTCGTCTGTCTTGTCCAATTCGCCTACCACTATGGAGTGAACCATCACCCTCGGGAATCCCGTGTCGTCCTGATTCTTTCCACGGCGGCAGCCTTCATCGTCTGGGGTTCCCTGTTTGTAACCCCGAATATCAAAGCGGTGTACGACTTCACGGCGGAGTACTTTACCTACGAGTACGGGCCCAGGGTCAGCTTCCTGGTATTGATCGGCTACTTCTGGTCGATCGTGGTTCTGCTTCGCAAAGTCCTCCGCTCCTCGAAGCAGGAGCGGAAACGGGTCGGCGCATTTCGCTGTATCGCCCGTCCCGCCGGGCGAGTGGCCCTGTCGGCCCGCAGTTTCGCCCTGCTGAGCCTGGCGACCACTGGCATCGCCCTGACCTATACGCTTTTCCAGACTGGAGTAATCGCCCGCGGCACCTACGCCCTGGTGTTCAAT
>JAGLQP010000188.1 GCA_023136785.1 Spirochaetales bacterium | reverse complement strand
CAGTATGAACAACGGATACGAGATCTGATCGACAGTGTGGAGCTCACCGGTTTCGAGAATCACTATCCCCGCGAGCTGTCCGGAGGTATGCAGCAGCGGGCCTCCATCGCCCGGGCACTGTCCTACGATCCGCAGGTCCTCCTTCTGGATGAACCTTTCGGCGCTTTGGACGCCTACACAAGAGACGAGATGGACACCCTCCTGCTGGACATCTGGAAGAAGACCGGGAAAACCATCGCCTTCGTGACCCACCGCATCGAAGAAGCGGTCTACCTGGCCAACAGGGTCTATGTGATGACCCCCAGGCCGGGCACCAATTCCGCCGTGTTCGATATCGACCTTCCCCGGCCGCGCCCGGAGGGGATCACGATGGAAAACCGCTACTTCAAGATCGTGGCCGAAATCAAAAAGAAGATCGTCAGCGACGTGGAGCAGCAGAAAAAGGACGGCACGTATGCCAGCCAGGCCTACAGTACCGTGACCTGAGGGAGAAACAGGAGAACACATGATGGATAAATATTCCAAACAGCTACAGGACGAAATCCCTGATTTCGAAGAGCAGAACTCGGTGGAACGCCGTTCCGAGCTGGACATCTCCTCGACTGTATCCGTTGTCTCGATCCACGGCTGGAAACAGGTATTGGGTATCGTCGCCGTCGCCGTGGTCGTGATCGGCGGCTGGGAGATTGCGGTGCGGCTGTTCAAGGTGCCGGAGTTCGTTTTTCCCACCCCGAGCGCCATCATCACGGCTCTGATCACCTCCATGCCGACCGTTTACCCGCATTTCTTCATCACCCTGGGGGAGCTGCTGTCGGGGTTCGTCATCGGCGCCAGCATCGGACTGTTTCTGGCCGCGGTTTTGACCCAGGTTCCCTACCTCGAAAAGATCATCACGCCCTACATTTTACTGTTGATCACCACGCCGACCATCGCCCTGGTACCGCTGCTGATGCTGAGGATGGGGTTCACGATCTGGCCACGGATCATCGCGGTATCGCTGGCCTCGGGACCGATGGTGATGATCAATTCGGTAACCGGTTTCCGAAGGACCGATTTAGCCAAAATCGCTCTGGCCAAATCCTACGGGGCGACCACATTCCAGATTTTTCTCAAAATCCGTTTTCCCCTGGCCCTGCCGATGATCAATGTCGGCCTGTTGGTCGGAGGGATATTCGGTCTGATCACCGCTGTGGGGGCGGATATGGTCGGGGGCAAGATGGGATTGGGAAACAGGATATCCTACTACTCGTCTCTGGCTAGAATGGCCAATTTCTTTGCCGTGATCCTTCTGATTTCGGCCATAGGCATATCGATCTGGATCGTCGTGGCCGCTGTCGGAAAAAAGTGGGCCAGCTGGCAGGAATAGCAGCTGATAAAATCAAAACAAATCTTTGAGGAGGTGTGCATGAAAACGTACAAAGTTGGAATGGTAGGGTTCGGTTGGGTTGCAACCGCTCATATGACGACATTCAAGGAACTGCCCAATTTCGAACCGGTGGCCATCATGTCCAGAAGAGAGCTCGATCCCGGACAGATCAAAGCGGATTACGGGGCCGAGGCAAAGATCTACAACGATTACGACAAGTTCCTAAATGATCCGGATATAGATATCGTGGACATCTGCACCGAGCATCCGCTGCATGCAGAGCAGACCATCAAGGCGGCCAATGCCGGCAAAAATCTCATCATCGAGAAACCAATGGCCCTCAACTTTGAGGACGGGGTAAAAATGGTTGAGGCGATCAAGAAAAACAAAGTAAAGAGCTCGGTTTGTTTTGAATGCCGCTTCATTTCAGTGACCAAGGCCCACAAGTCCATCATCGACCAGGGTTTGATCGGCGATGTGTACTACGGTGAGTGCGACTATTTTCATGGAATCGGTCCCTGGTACGGACAATTCAGGTGGAATGTGAAGAAAAAGATCGGCGGCAGTTCCCTGCTTACCGCCGGCATCCATTCGCTGGACACGCTGCTCTACCTGACAGGGGGACGGGTGGATGAGGTGTTCAGCTACTCAACGACCAATCCGCACGAGGTCTATGCTCCCTATGAGTATCCCACCACCACGGTTACCCTCATGAAATACCAAGACGGAAAAACCCTCGGCAAGATCGCCTCTGTTATCGATGCCATGCAGCCCTACGTGTTCAATATGAACATCATCGGCTCACACGGCGCCGTGAAAAACGACCTGTTCTTCAGCAAAAAGGTGGAAGGACTCCTAAACTGGGCCAAACTCGATGTGCAGCTGGTGGACTCAGGCGATGTCGCCCACCATCCCTATGCGGAACAGTTCGCCTACTACGCCGAGTGTCTCGATGCGGACAAGGAAGCGTTGAACAACGCGGAAAATGCCTTTGAGACCCACCGGGTGGCCTACGCTGCGGACAAATCGGTTGAAACCGGAAAGCCGGTCAGCCTGAGCGAATACGCCTACTGAGCGAGTTCACCTACTGAAGCGTAAGCGGTTCAGACTCACAGTTTTTCCCCGGTTCTGCTCTCACAGCAAAATGTTTGCCGTGTTACTAAAGGTATACATGAGTTTGAACTTAGATACCTGGAGAGAGAGGAGAACAAAACATGCCGCGGCGGCGATCCACACCGATCTGGCCAGGGGGTTTATCCGGGCAGAATGTTCCACAGACGATGAGTTGATCGAGCCGGGCTCGGAAAAGAAAATCAAAGAACAGGGAAAACATCGCCTCGAAGGCAAGAGCTACCTTGTGCAGCACCGGCAATGACTATACTCGAAGTGGTTACTGTTTCACCGATGCGGTGGAATTGCGTATTATTAGTCTTGTTGGGAGCAGAATTTTTTTATACGGGTACTCTTTGCCTTCGGTAATATGAAGCAGCCTGCGTACGGCCATAACCCCCATCATGTGCTTTGGAACGTGTACCGTTGTGAGAGCTGGTACGATTTCCCGGGCTAAGGTGATATCGTCGAAGCCGATCACACTGATGTCTGCCGGTATGGAGAGGCCTCGCTGCTTGACGGCATCCATCGCCCCGAGGGCGAACACATCGTTGTGGGTTACCACGGCTGTGGGGTTGATGCCGCTGTCTATTATTTTATTCATCACCTCATGGGCCTGATCGATTCTTCCTTTACACTCACCGAGCAGTGCCGGGTCATCCAGCAGCCCGAACAGCTCCTTGGCCCGTCGGAACCCGAAAAGACGTTCCTGAGCGGAACTCTGGACCCTATCCCCTGAGATATAGGCAACGCGGGTATGACCGAGCTCTGCAAGGTATCTGCAGGCTTTCAGGATGCCATCGGTATTATCGATAAGGACGCTGTTGATATCCTCTGTAGGTAAATGGTAATCCAGCAGAACAATAGGAATTTCCTTGTTTTTCAGCTCCAGCACCAGGTCGTCATGATAGAATCCAACAAAGATCACCCCGACGATGTCCGGAAAATTGAGGTTAATACTCTTCAGGTCAAAATTTTTCCTGTCTACTGAATTGAACTGGAAATAGTATCTGTTTTTTATCAGTTCAGCTTCGATTCCGGAAATAACACTGTTGTAGAAACTGCTGCCGACATTGAACAACTCTCTGTCAATGACAAAAGCCACGTTTTTGCCCACGATTTTTCTTCGCTGAATACCGTGTTTGCCGGCCAGATCCAGGATGGCCTTCTTTGTTTCCTCGGAAACCTTGCCATGGTAGCCTGAGAGCGCTCGAGACACAGTGGACACGCTGATGTTCAATTCTTGAGCGATTTCCTGCATGGTTATTGGCATAGGCGAAGGTCCTCAGCTTTTTATAACAAATCGCAATCTTCGCGGCCGGGCACCCCCGGCCGGCGGTGCGCCGCCTGCGACGCCCCCCCCCTGCGCGGGCCGGACTGGGCGCCCCCCCCTGGCCGGGCGCCTCGCAACAGACAGGAAGATTGCGATATCTTCAACCAGTGCGAAAATCCTGCAATAAAAGCAAGACTTTCGCACTGCCATCATAATACCGCGAATTTATTCACATAACTTGACATAGAGAATTGCAGCCTCTATTCTGGTGCTACATTTTCGAATCTTTAATACCATGGAGGAATTTATGTCAAAATTGGATCCTACAAAAATGAAAGACTGGGAAATCGCTGAGGCTGCGGAAGCCAATATGAAGACCGTCAACCAGCTGGCGGAAGAGATGCAGCTGGAAAAGATGGAACTCCTTCCCTACGGGCACTACGTGGCGAAAATCGATTACATGAGCATTCTGAATCGATTGAAAGACAAGCCTGATGGTAAATACATCGAGGTGACTGCGATCACACCTACTCCATTGGGAGAGGGAAAAACCACCACCGCTATGGGACTGGTTGAGGGGTTGGGAGAGATCGGCAAAAAGGTGATCGGGGCGATCCGTCAGCCCTCGGGCGGTCCGACCTTTAACATCAAAGGATCTGCCGCCGGAGGCGGGCTGGCTCAGTGTATCCCGCTGACGGATTTCAGCTTGGGTCTTACCGGAGACATCGACGCCATCACCAACGCCCACAACCTGGCCATGGTAGCTGTGACCAGCCGCATCCAGCACGAGTTCAACTACGGCGACGATATGCTCGCCAAGAAAAATCTGAAGCGTCTGAATATCGATCCCCGCAACATCGCCATGGGCTGGGCGATGGATTTCTGCGCCCAGGCTCTGCGGGAAATCATCATCGGCATCGGCGGAAAGATGGACGGCTTCATGATGAAGAGCGGCTTCCAGATCACCGTGTCCTCGGAGATCATGGCAATCCTGGCGGTGGCCCGGGATCTTGCGGACATGCGGGAACGCATGGGCAAGATCGTAGTAGCCTACGATAAATCGGGAAAACCGATTACCGCTGGCGATCTTGAAGTGGATGGGGCCATGACCGCCCTCATGGCCAAGGCCATCAATCCCAATCTGATGCAGACCATCGAGGGACAGC
>JAGLQP010000187.1 GCA_023136785.1 Spirochaetales bacterium | reverse complement strand
CTGGCACCTGTGGGAGATGGCTTCCACCCGGAACAAGTTCCGCAACCGGGCCACCCCGCTGGAAGCACGCCTGGGCATGGAGGTGGGACACGCGGTGGCCCGTCAGGGCATGACCCGCGGCCAGGCCAACGAGATCGCCCTCAAGCTCCTCTCGAAGTATGAAGCGAACGCCGGAGATGCTCCCAAGGGCGTGGAGTATCAGGAGTGCTACGACGTAGCCAAGGCCAATCCGACCCAGGCGCACTACGACATGTACCGCAAGATCAAGGACGAGGTGGCGGGGCTCGGGGTCGAGTTCCCCTTCTAGTAAAAGCTCGCCTTCGGCGGAGGCAGTCAGAGCGGCAAATGTGAGTGCTCGCTCTGGCTATCTGGAATCGAACCGAACACCGAACCGGTCGGTTTGACACACCCTGCTATCCCGACTATACTGGTCGCCAACAAGAAATTGTTGCCATTTCCGTTATCAGAGGAGGTAAAACGTGAAAAGGACGATCATCCTCATGGTTGTTCTCTTGCTGTCCATCGGCCTGATCTGGGCGGGAGCTGGAAAGGAAGAGCCGGCGGCGGAGACTGCCAAAGAGGGTAAGTATGGTGGCATTCTGAGGAAGGTCTTCTTTGCCCCCACCAGCCTCGATCCGGCCTTCACGGCGTCGATTACCGACGATGAGATCGCCCGCTTCTGGGGGGATTTCCTGGTCTACGTCGACGAAGGATTGCGGCCGGATCAGAGCCGCAGCCTGGCGGAAAAATGGGAGGTCAGCGCCGACGGCCTGACCTGGACCTTCACGCTTCGCAAGGGAGTGAAGTTTCACAACGGCGAGGAGCTCAGCTCCAAGGATGTGAAGTTCACCTTCGACCGTCTCCGGGATCCTGAATTGGGTGCGGCGACTGTGGCTATCTATGCCGGCATTGAGGGTATTGAGACTCCGGATAACTACACGGTGGTTTTCAAACTGAATCAGCCGAATCCCGATCTGCTTACCAACCTTGGGGACTATCATGCACCCATCCTGTGGAGTGGAATCAAAGATCCACAAACCGAGCAGATTGGTACCGGAGCCTTTATCGTGGATACCTACCTGCCCGAGGATCGGATGACCTTCAAGCGCAATCCCAACTACTGGCGAAAAGATGCAGAGGGCAACCAGCTGCCTTATGTCGACGGGATCGAGTATCTGTTTCTGGCCGAAGCTTCGGCTCAGGTCGAAGCGCTGCGGGGCGGACAGGTGGACTATCTGATCTACCTTCCCTCGGAGTATGTGAAAACCGTCGAGGAGGATCCCAATCTGGATGTGTATCAGATTCCCTCGAACACCCACTATGTGGTTCATATGCGCAGCGACCGCAAACCCTTCAGCGATGTGCGGGTACGCCAGGCCTTCCGGGCGGCGATCGACCGCCAGGCGATTCTCGACGGAGCCTTCGAAGGCTTGGGAGTCACCGGCCGGGATACCCCCTTTGGTCCCGCCTACGCCGATTTTTACCTGGATATACCGGAGCTTCCCCGGGACCTGGCAAAAGCAAAAAGGCTTCTTTCCGAAGCCGGTTATGCATCCGGGCTGACCATCACCCTAACCGCGCAGCAGGCCTCTCCGGTGCCGGCCATGGCCACCATTCTCAAGGAGCAATTGGCTGATGCGGGTGTCACCGTCGAGATACAGCTCGTACCTCCCGATGTCTACTACGGCGCAGACAACCTGTGGCTGGAGGCGGACTTCTCCATCACCGACTGGGGTGCCCGGGCCGCGCCGCAGAACTACCTCGATCTGGCCTACACCTGCAGCGCCAAGTGGAACGAGAGCCACTGGTGTGATCTCGGGATCGATGAGTTGGCCGCCCAGGCCGCGGTCGAGGCGGACCGGGCCAAACGGGCCGAAATCTACAAGGAGATCCAGCGGATCATGATCGACAGCGGCCCCATTCTGGTTCCGTTCTTTAGCAACAGCCTGTGGGGGGCTAGCAAGAAGCTCAAAGGCATCGTACCCACCGGCTACCTGGGTACTGCGGTAGATCTGGCCGTAGTGTATTTCGAGAACTGATAGAGGTTTATAAATAACTATCCCCTTCCGTTGCATGTCGGCGGGAGGGGCTTTACTTTAAACCTATGGCGGACACTCAGATCACAACAGCGAGAAAAGTGAGCCGAGTCACCGCTGGCTGGAGACGGCTCAGGCGCTACCCCGCCACCCTAGTCGGTTTCTTCATCGTAGGGTTCTTCCTGCTGATGGCCGTGATCGGCCCCCTGGTCGCTCCCTACGGATACTCCGATCAGGCACTCTCCGAACGGTTCCAACCACCATCTGGACAGCATTTCCTCGGCACGGACAGGTTCGGCCGCGATGTGTTCAGCCGCATCCTGGTCGGCAGCCGCGATGTCTACGTTGTTGCCGGATCGGGAGCCCTGGTCGCCGTCTTCCTCGGCTTGACCCTGGGCCTGATCTCCGGGTATTTCGGCGGCCTGGTGGACGAGATCCTCATGCGTCTGATCGATGTACTCCTCGCGATTCCACCGTTGCTTCTGGCTATGATCATCCTGTTCACCCTGGGTCCCTCGCGGATCAACGTGATCCTCGTTGTCGGGTTCCTCTACATCCCGATGGTATCGAGGGTCGTACGCAGCGTGGTGCTGGATCTGAAGACCCGACAGTTCGTCGAAGCGGCCAAGCTGCGGGGGGAGAGCAGTCTCTACATCATGTTCCGCGAGATCCTTCCCAATGTGCTGCCGCCGCTTGCTGTCGAGGCATCGATGCGTTTTTCCTACGCCATCTTCCTGGTGGCATCTCTGGGATTCCTCGGCTTGGGCGTCCAACCTCCCTCTCCGGATTGGGGTCTGATGGTCGGGGAAGCCCGTACCTATTTCAGCCAGGCCCGGTGGGCGCTGCTGGGACCGGCGGGGGCCATTGCTGTTCTCGTGGTCGGGATCGGATTCATGAGCGACGGCCTGCGCCGTATGCTCCTTCCCGGTGGGGTCAGCAAATGAGTGAGAGAACCCGGGCTGCCGTGGGTAAGTCTTCGCGCCGGAAGTGGCATTTCGCCAGAGAGGCCTCAGGCCTGGAGGTTCGGGATCTCACCATCACCTACGAAACCGAAGCGGGTCCCCTCGACACGCTGCGCAGCGTATCCCTCGATATCGCCCCGGGGGAGATCTACGGCCTGGTGGGGGAGTCGGGCTCGGGTAAGACCACACTGGCCCGAGCCGTGGTCCGCTACCTGCCCAGCAACGGACGCATCAAAGGTGGAACCGTCCGGCTGGATGGGGTCGATCTTCTGGAGTTGACAAAGGCAGAGGTGCGGCGTGTCTGGGGATGCGACATCACGATGGTGCATCAGGATCCCAACACCTCGGTGGATCCCTCGATGCCGGTGGGCGAGCAGATCGCAGAAATGGCTCGAATCCATTTGCGTTTGCCTAAGCCTGAAGCCCGGCGCAAGGCCGTCGAGATGCTGACCAAGGTGCGGATGCCCGATCCCGCTGCCGTGGCCAGGCGCTACGCCCACCAGCTCAGCGGCGGCCAGCTGCAGCGGGTGTTGATCGCCATCGCCCTGACACCCAATCCCCGGCTTCTGATCATGGATGAGCCGACCACGGCCCTGGATGTTACCACCGAGGCTGTGATTCTGGATCTGGTTCGGGATCTGCTCTCGGAGTATCAAACCGCCGTCCTGTACATCACCCACAATCTGGGGGTCGTGGCCAGGTTGTGCCACCGGGCGGGTGTGATCTATGCAGGTGAAATGATGGAACAGGGGCCGGTACGCGGGGTCTTCAAGGAGATGCTCCATCCCTACACCCTCGGACTGTTGGGTTCGGTTCCCCGGGTCGATGTGGACAAGCGGGACATCGTGCTCAACACGATCCCCGGGTACATTCCTCAGCCGGACAGCCTTCCGGCGGGCTGCATCTTCGCCCCGCGCTGCCGGGGAGTCGAAGAGGCCTGTCGAACGGCCCGGCCCCCTCTGGTCGCCGCTGACGGGGGGATCGGTCATTTGACCGCCTGCCGGCGCTGGCAGGCACTTCGCAGGGCGCCGGAAGAGTTTACCACGACCCATAAGAAGGTCGATTTCGTCGAACCGACCAGCGGCGAAGTGGTGCTGGAGGCGGTCCGGATCAAGAAATATTTCCCAGTGTCCCGGGTGCGACTGTTGGACCTGCTGCGGGGCCGGCGGCCGGTGGTCCGGGCCGTGGACGACATCTCTGTGCGGGTGCGGAAGAGCTTCACCATGGGAATCGTCGGCGAGAGCGGCTGCGGCAAGACCACCCTGGCCCGCTGCATCGCCGGCCTGGAAAAGGCGACCTCCGGGGAGATCCTGCTGGGGAAGACAAAGCTGCCCAGCACGGTGGCCAAGAGGCCGGCGGATCTGTTGAAGAAGATCCAGATGGTATTTCAAAACCCCGATGCCTCCCTCAACCCGCATCACACCGTGGGGGCGAGTGTTGCCCGGCCGCTGGCTCTGCTGCGACGCTTATCGAAGGCGCAGATCCAGGAACGGGTTGAGGAGCTGTTTGAGGCTGTCAATCTTCCCAGGGACTACATCTCCCGGCTGCCCCACGAGCTGAGCGGCGGCGAGAAGCAGCGGGTGGCCATCGCCCGGGCCTTTGCCACCGATCCGGCCCTGATGATCTGCGATGAACCGATTTCCTCCCTGGACGTATCGGTTCAGGCTTCTCTGATGAACCTGCTGGCGGAGCTGCAGGACACCAAGGGTACATCCTACCTTTTTATTTCCCACGACCTGGCAGCGGTGCGCCATCTTTCCGACTGGATCGCCGTGATCTACCTCGGCCGTCTGTGGGAGATCGGTTCCGCCGTGGACGTGTTCACGCCTCCGCAGCATCCGTATACAGAAGCACTGCTCTCGGCGCTCCCCATCCCGGATCCGGATGCCAAGCAGAGCCGTATCCGCCTGCACGGCAATGTCCCGAGCGC
>JAGLQP010000186.1 GCA_023136785.1 Spirochaetales bacterium | reverse complement strand
TTCGCCTATTTCAATCTGGCCCTGTGCAATACTATCAATCTGTTGGCACCGGAGCTGGTGATCCTGGGGGGAGGTTTCTCCAGGGCCGGAGAGGTGCTTATCGATCTGGTAGCCAAGGAGATTCGGGATCATGTACTGGTCATGCCCCGTTTGGAGGTATCGGAGCTGAAAAACGAGGCCAGCCTGATCGGAGGCGTGCAATACCTGATCGATCATACGGATCTGCTGGCGGAACTGTAACCTGGAGGTTTCAAGGAGGAAGGTAGTTGGAAGGCATCAAGGATATTCAGCACGAGGAGATCGAGAAGCGCAAAGAGCGGGTTCGCCGGGCTTGGCAGTATCGCCGGGTGGATCATATCCCCTTGAATTTCTTTCTCGACGATTTCAGCACGTACAGCCTTAGAGAACAATGCCGGAGCGGGGAAGTACAGTACGAAGTGAATGTGCGCTCCATCGATCGCCTTCTGCGGCTGTTCCCCGATGACTATATCCCCGCTGCCCGGGTATGGCCCGGGTACATCACCATAGCCACGATGTTCGGTCTGCAGGCCCACTGGAGCGATGACCCGAACCAGCCGCCGGGGGTGAAGGACCATCCCATTCGAGACATGGAACAGGTGTACGACCTGGAAATACCGGACCGCAGCAGCGGGCTGATGTCCTTCAATCTACGCTGGCTGCGGTACTTCGCCGAGCAACTGCCGGAGGATGTATCGCTGACCGGCATCGATCTCGGCGGTCCCATCAACACGGCCAAGGATCTGCTGGACACGAATCTTCTCTACACGGCCTTTTACGATAGCCCGGAGGCGTACCACCACTTCCTCGATCTTGCAGCGGAGGTTCAGATCCGCTGCTATCAGGACATTGTCAAAGCGGTTGGAGATATCAACCGGTTGACCTGCATCGACTTCGGACCTGCCTGGGCTCCGGAAGGACGGAAAGGCTTTGTCTCCGATGACCTATGTGCCTCCTATTCCCCGGAAGTTTTTCAAACCTTCAGCCGTCCCTACAACAACAAGATCCTGCAGCACTGGCCCGGAGGAAGAATTCATAACTGCGGCCCCCACCCCTCCCTCGAGCTGTACCTGGACCATGAACCGGCACTCAACGGCCTGAATTGCTCTTTCCGCTACACCCGGGCGGAGCTGCCGCAGATCAAGCAGGCCTTCAAGGGCCGGGGTATCGTCGAGTTCATGTTTGACAACGGCGAAAGCCTGGAAGAGATCATCGAAGGGTACGAAGAGATTGCCGACAGCCTGGCTCCTGAAGTGGTGGGAATTCCGATAGTCTGGCTGACCGACAGTTGGAGGGACGATGCGATCCGCGAGCTTTACCACGGTCTGCTGGATATTGCCGAGCGCTACGCCCTGGAGATACACTGGCACTCTGAATCCTGATGTGCCCGTGAACTTAAGGGACAACGACTGACAAGGAGAGAGGCGATGGAAACTGCTCTGACCAGATTGACAACCTTGAGCTCTGAAGAAAAGGATAAAAAAGGGATCCTCTACACACCGGGGGAGATATACAACCAGGTGGAGCTTTGGAGTGATACCTTCAGGAGATTCAAAGGTCGGCGGGAGAAGCTGGCGGATTTTCTCACCAGGTTCAAGAAGGACTCCCGCCTATCTTTTATATGCACCGGCGCCGGAACGTCGGAGTTTGTGGGCTACTGCATCGAGGCCCTGATGCGGAAGAAACTGGGTGTACCGGTCAACGTGATTTCCACGCCAAAAATCGTTACCACACCGCAGGATTTTTTCATCGAGGGTTATGCAACACTTCTGCTGTCATTTGCCCGTTCGGGAAACAGTCCGGAAAGTCTCGGGGCGGTAAAGATCGCCGACATGCTTTGCAAGAATGTCTACCATCTGGTGATTACCTGCAACGAACAGGGGGCTCTGTTCAGAGAGATCAACGGCCGTGACAACGGCGCAGCTCTCGTTTTGGGCGATAAGACCAACGATCGAGGTTTGGCTATGACAGCGGCGTTTTCGAATATGCTCGTCGCCGGCCAGATGCTGAGCCATCTGTTTTCATTTCAGGAGTATGAGGCACAGTTTGACAATCTGCTCCAGGCCGGAAAAGCTATGCGTGACAAGGCACCGGCAGTGGCCGAGGAGATCTCGCGGATGGGGTTCAACCGGGCCGTCTTCCTCGGCGATGGTGGGAATTACGGCACCGCGGTGGAATCTCATTTGAAACTCCAAGAGCTGACAGCGGGTCAAATCATGTGTACGTGGGACACTTTTCCCGGTCTGCGCCACGGTCCCGAGGCCGTGGTTGATCCGAACACCCTCGTGGTAGCCTATCTGGCCGCCAACGGATACACTCAGCGGTACGAGCTGGACCTGCTGCGGGAAATTCGGGAAAAAGGAATCGGAAAGGCGGTGTTGAGCGTTGCCCATGCAGTGCCGGATGAGATCAAAGAGTTATCCGATTATACGATCGAGTACGGCCCCAAGGCCGATCCTGTACCCGATGCCCTGATTCCGCCGGTGTACATCATCGTCGGTCAGCTGCTCGGATTGTTTACCTCGCTGCGACTGGGCCTGTGTCCGGACAATCCCAGTGCATCGGGAATCATCCACCGGGTGGTCGAAGGGGTCAAAGTCTACGATCCGCAGGTCTATAGCAGGACCGGCCGGAACCATGTATTGGCGGAGCGCTGAAGCGATGGATATCACAGCGGAGCTCGTTCAACGCTTGAGAGAAGATCGTACACCGGAACCGGTAGTCACGGTAATCGGAGATTTAGGGTACGACTATATCTACACCTCTCCAGCTCTGGAGGGGGAAAAAGAAGTGATCATTCGAGATGTCACCCGCACGATCGCCGGTGCGGCGGGATACTTCGCCTGTGGACTTGCCCGACTGGGTGCCAGGGTTTTTTTTCTTACCGATTTAGGCAACGATCCAGACGGCAAACAGCTCTTTGCAGAGATTTCGGAAAGAGGGGTTGAACCGGGAGGAATCCGCCTGCTGGAAAATACGAGGAGCTACTTCACTCTGATTTTCACCGACCAGGAGGAGTCTTCCCCTCGTCAGGTGGCTACCTATCTGGGTCCTCTGGGGCAATTGTCGATCCGGGACCGGGATTACCAGAACTTCGCTGCCAAATCAGATCTGGTCTATTCCTGCAACTACTTTCAACTTCTGACACTGAGAACCGAGATCGAACCGGTCTTCACCCACGCCCGGGACCTGGGGAAACTCACGGCCTACGATGCAAACGCGGGAGATGGCTGGGAGGATCCACAGAACCTGGAACTACTCCAAAGAAGTATCTATCCTCAGACGGATGTCGTTTTCCTCAATGAGACGGAGGCCCGTTTCCTCACTGGCGAGCAGGACGCGGTGAAGGCGGTGATGAAGGCGAGCCCGACTTCAGAAATTGTCGTGGTCAAACTCGGATCCCGCGGAGTCGTACTCCGCCATCGAGAGCAGGTTTATCACTGCACGGCCTTTCCCCTGCCCAAGGCCGTACACGATACGGTAGGAGCGGGGGACTCTTTCCAGGCAGCCTTCCTTTACTTTTATCTCAAGGGTTTTCCGATTCTGCGCTGCACAGTTTTGGGTTCAGCCAATGCCGCCGCAACGGTCCAACATCAGGGAGGTGTTCTCGGCCAGCAGAGTCGACTCGGTTTGGCGGCAATGCTGGGGGAATACGGCGTACGGATTTCCGAAGACACCCGGGTTGAGATAACCCTAAAGGATCGATGAATCAAAGGAGGAGTGAAACCAGTGTCTGACAACAAATTAATGGCCGGGCCTAACATGATCGGCTCCTATGGGCCGTGGGCAGCTGAGAGTGCCGCAAGTTGGGAAAGAAGACTATCCTTTCTCAATCCCGAGTGGGAACATATCGATCAGTGGCGGGAAGCCGCTCGGAACAAGGTTTCGGAGCTGCTAGCGGGACCACGGATCGCGGCCGATCTGGCCGGGACAGTCCGGGTCCTCCGGCGCTACACCTTCGATGATCTGGAGATCGAAGAACTGGCCTGGCAGCTGCCCTATGGTCCGAAGACAGAAGCGGTCTTTCTCAAACCCGCCGGAAACGAAGGTCCCTTACCCGGGGTTTTGGCCCTACACGACCATGCCGCGGTGAAATATTTCGGCAAGAAGAAGATCCTCCGTACTACTGCGAATCTCCATCCCTTCATCGAGCAGCACCAACAGATGTACTACGGCGGGGTTGCCTGGGCCAACACCCTGGCCCGCAGGGGGTACGGAGTGCTGGTACATGACGTGTTCCCCTTCGAGAGCCGTAAGATCAAGGCGGCTGAGCTTCCCGGACATGTGGTACGGCGGATGATGTCCACCGCCGACGAGGTAGAGGAACTGACTCCGGAAGACCTGAAGAAAAGTTACGTTATCACCGACTACGAGGTGGACGAACAGGAGCACAGCGACAGGATCGAAGCCTACAACGCCTTCGCGGCCCAGCACGAAGATATTATCGCCAAATCTCTCATATCTGCCGGCTACACCTGGCCCGGAGTGTTTGTGGCCGAGGATCGGGCTGCCCTCGATGTTCTCTGCAGTCGGACCGACGTAGACGGCGAGCGCGTCGGCTGCTGCGGCCTCTCCCTGGGGGGGCTGAGGTCAGACTATCTAGCCGGACTGGATGACCGGATCCGCTGTTCGGCCACGGTGGGTTTCATGACCACCTGGCGCGATCTTATCCTGAACAACTGCTACACCCATACCTGGATGCTCTACATTCCCCTCCTCTCCCGCTATATGGATTTTCCCGATGTGCTTGGGATGCGGGCGCCCCTGCCGTCGCTGGTCCTGGCTACCGAAGAGGATCCTCTGTTCAACACAGAGGAGGTCAAACGGGCTCTGAACACCCTCGCGCAGGTGTACGCCAAGGCGGGATCACCGGAGAACTTCTCCTGGGCAATCCATCCGGGTCCGCATCAGTTCGACAGAGCCATGCAGGCCCA
>JAGLQP010000185.1 GCA_023136785.1 Spirochaetales bacterium | reverse complement strand
CCGGGAGATCGGACAGAACCTTCCAAACGAGAGCGAAGAGTTGATCGACGCTTCGGGAATGTATCTGATCCCGGGGCTGGTCAACCTGCACTCCCACACGGCCATGACCCTGCTTCGGGGAACCCTGCTCGGTACCGACGGGCCGCTCCAGCGTTACTGAGCCAAGCCGAACCGGTGATCGGCCTACCCTAATTCCATCGCTGCTTCGAGAAGAGCTTCCCCCAGGGTCGGGTGAAGGATCAGGCTGTGAAGCAGCTCTCCGACCGTTAGGTCTTTCGACAACAAAGCGCCGAAAAGAGAAGCGAGCTCCGATGCATCGCCTCCACACATCCAGATTCCCAGAATCCGATCGTCCTGTGCCGACAGAATCTTGACGAATCCTTCATCGATCCCTTTGGAAAATCCTCTCCAGGTATCTCCGATCCGATACCTGCTGCATTTGTAGGGGATGCCTTCGGTCTCCAGTTCTGTTTCCTGGTAGCCGGCACCGGCGATTTCCGGGAGCGTATAGATCGCACGGGGATAGGGTGGACCGGCTCGACCGCGGACGGCCCCCTTCGTGAGGCGCTGGGCCACGAGCAGGGCCTGCTGGATTGCCGCATGGGACATGCCGCTGATCCCATTGATATCTCCTGCGGCGTAGATGCTGCCGCAGCTGGTTTGAAGATCACCGTTTACTCGAATCTTCTGCCCGTCATGATCGACACCCGCCTCTTCCAACCCCTCGGGAAGGTTGGCCCGACGCAGTCCCGTTACCAGTACCATGTCCCCGCTTAGATGGGATCCGTTGTCCAGGTCTACTCTCACAGCCGCTTCGTTGGTGCTGCAGCTGCGGACCACTGCCCCGGTAATCAATCTGACTCCTCGGGCAATCAACCGCGCTTCGAGGGGCTCGATCAGATCGCGATCCGTGCCCGGCAGGACCTCTTCTTCCTTCTCCACCAGCGTTACTTGAGTGCCGAGGTGGGAGAAGAGACAGGCGAACTCGATGCCCTCCACATCGCCGCCAAGGATGAGAAGATGTTCTGGTGCCCGGGACAGGGACAGAACGTCCTTGTGGCTGATGATTCTCTTCCCGTCAAGAGGAACGCCGGGCCAGCCCACCGGCTCGGTTCCTGTAGCGATGACGATCCGGGAAGCGGTAATAACCCGCTTCCCGATGCGAAAGATGCCGGGATCCGTAAACCTGCCCTGTCCCTGGATCACCTCCACCCCTGAACCGGTTAGACGCCTCTCGATTCTGGCTTCCACCTCGTTGATTCTCCCGGCCGTCCGGGCTATCGCCGATGACTTCGCTTCGGCGGAATTACCGCCTGCCTGTGTCCTGATTTGGTCGAGCATCATCTTTACCGGAAGACAGCCCCAGCGAAACCCCGTACCCCCCAAGTGTTCCTTTTCCACCAGAACCGTCTTCTTGCCTAAGCGGGCGCAGTTCAGGGCGCAGTAGTAGCCTGCAGGGCCTGAGCCCAGTACCAGTACATCCCAGTCCACAGCTCCTCCTTCTCGTCTTCTCCTCCATTTTACAGTACAATCCCGGGCATGATCGACCACGAAGAGATCTATAAATATGAAGCCGAACGCTACGACCTGCTCGTCTCCCGGGAAGATCCCCGAGCTCCTACGCGGGAACTCCAGGCGTATTATGCTTATCTGGAAGAGGACCAGGGATTCGAACGTACCTGGATCCGAACGGACTATCGCTTTACATCCCTCGAGGAATCAGAACAGACCATCGAGTTCTTCTTTGGTGCGCCCTTGAGCCGTAGGGTGCGGGAGGAGATGCTCACCGTCGTCCCGGAATGTACAGGCATCTGGTGGCGGAAGCTTTGAGGGATGCCTTCGGGGTCAAAGGTGATTCAGGTGACCGTTCTCCACACGGTCCGAGCTCGGGCCACCTCTACCCCATCCTGCCTGCGTACAAGGCTGTGATGGTATTCTGTTCCTTTTGGTGAGCTGACAGGGCTGTTTGAGACGGGGAATATATCCGTCTCACCGTTCCGCAGCGATCTGGTGATAATCTCCTCGCCGAAATTTGCTTCGCTCAAGAAGTGAATCTCCATTTCGGCGATTTCCTCTTCGACCCTGACCTCAGGGGGGATGCTCTCCAGGACCCATTCGATATGCTTGAGGTAGTTGGCGTGACCGTTGATGTCTACATCACCGAAACGCACGGTGAACTCCTGCTGTCCTGATGGGTCGAGGTCATGATCGAGCTCGGGGAGTTTGCCGAATACATGTGGAATCGTTCGCTCCGGATGGATGAAGGTGCCCCATTCGGGGTATGATTCGGGACGAAGCGGACGGCGTTTGAGCATATCGATCATCAGCCAGCCGCTGGTCGCCTGTCCGATCAGCTGCTGCCCTGAGAACAGCCGCCAGTCTCGCAGGTAAAGGAGCTTCCGACTGCCCGATGGCCAGGTCTCCACGGTGATCTTCTCCTGCCAGCCCGGATATTCCTGCATGCGGATCAGAAAACGGCTAAAGAACCAGCTCCTGTTCTGTTCGAGCAGCTGAGGTATGGTATAGCCAAGCTCGTGCACATGCTCGCCCGCTGTATCGATCAGAAAGCTGCATATGCCTCGAATGGAGACCTTCTGCTGTCTGTCGAGCTCATAGGTATGAACTTTGTAGGTTTCGCTCCAGATCTTGCTCATTTTTTTCCAACAGTGGCCAGGTAGAGGCTGAACTGCTCTTCCCCATCGAGGCTCAAGAATTCGTTCACCCCATCGTCGGAGAAGGCAGCGATGGCGCAGACACCGCTGCCAACCGCCTCGGCCGCCAGATAGAGGTTTTGGCAGACATGCCCAACGTCGAGAAAGAAGTAACGGAAGCCTCGTTCGCTGTAGCGCCAGGTCATTCTCGAGATCAAGGCTGTCCAGATGAAGGTCACCGCGCTCTGGGCTACGAAGCGCTGTCCCAGGCAGGCTGTCACCAGCCGATCGGCAAGGCGGGCGGTGTCATCGATCAGGATCAAACCGTGGCGCAGAGCACTGTACCAATACAGTCCCGGAGCCAGGGTTTCCACGTTGTTGATCAGCAGGTATGTTTCCAGGGCATGGCGCGCTCCGGCGGAGGGTACTGTTCGCAGCGTTGCCGAACCCGGGATGACCTCCTTGACTCCCTGTGTGCACCAGAGCAGGAAGGAAAGCTCCTCTGCCTTTAGAGGGGTTCGGGAGTATCTTCGCAGGCTGCAGCGTTTTTCGATCGCCTCCCGCAGATCGACGTGGGGGATGGAAATCGTCTCCGGCTCCGGCAGCTCGATCAAATCCCGGTTTTTGTAAATCTCGAGCTCGAGGGGGGGTTGAGGCCGGCCCCGGCACTGGGCCGACAGGTCTAGAAACTCGTATTTTGTCTTTTTAATGAACTCCCGCCCTATTCGTGCCATATTCGCTTCTCGTTCCTGCTATTCGTGCCCGGCCAGATCTACGCTCCCCGTGTATTCTGCCCGGCGCCGAGGGCAATTTTCTCGCGTGCAGAGCTGGCAACTCACAAAATTGACTTCAGTGGGGAAGAAGATGCCCGATACCGTCTTGTTGGGCATCATGAGGAAGCTATCCGTCAATCGTACCCCAACGGCACCTTCAACATCGCCCAGAAGTTGAAACAGCTGTCTTTGCTGGCCGATCGGCCAAACGTTTTTGTTGCCCGATCCGGGATTCATTGTTGATAACTTTTCCGCTTTCAAACCATATTCCGCCACCAGATGGTTTTTGAGGTGCTCCACAGCCGTTCTGAGAGCCATCTCCTTGAGCCCGTCCAGCCAATACTGGGCAAGGACGTCGGTTACGGCGCTCAAAGCTTTATCCAGCTCTGTCCCACAGGTAACGATGTAGGGGAATACCCGCTCCACCTCACTGAGGTTCTGGCTCAACACTCGACTGGTGAAACGTATCCCCTCCAGTTCTACGGTGTCATCCGTCCAGTTGTCGATGTAACAGACTTTGTAGAGTGCTTTCGGTCGAGTAGCAGCCAGAGCGTTTTCGAGAAGGCCCGCGACTGCCTTGGCGTAGGGTCCGGAAAGATCAATATGAGTCAGCTTTTGGAACTCCTCCTCGTCGAAGGAAAAGGGGATGTTCTCCACTACTGTGGCTGCGCCGTGCTTTACTTGCCCTGTCATGACGCTCCCCATACTATTGGAAGCGACACGGCGCGTCAACGACGGCCAGGGCTCTAGGCTCCGGGCTCCACTACCTTGCACAGCCTCTGGGTAATATCGCGACCATCATGAAAGACATCATCGACGCGAACGATCTCTCCAGACGAGCTGATCTGCTGTACAGGGACGAAATCGGAGATCTGGGGCATATTTTCAACCTCAGGAGAAAATACTTCTAACAACTGAAAACCAGGGTAACACTTCCTCCTGCCTCGGGTGTTTAACCATTGAAACACAGCGCGAGGAGGCACATCGTATGAAAAAGACGATTTTAGTGGTTTTCCTGTTCACTCTTGTGGGATTCAGCGTGTTCGCCAATCATGTTCGGGTGGGTTTCATAAGTGTTCTGGAGTTCGACGAAAAGCCCGTCTATGAGACGGTTGTCGAGGAGTATCATGCCGGTGACAACGTATTCCCGGGTTTCTACTGGGAGGTCATTCCCCATCACATCGGCTGCGGCATGACCGGTAATGTTCGTTTCGACAGGCAGGAATCACCGGTTCCTGAAGTAGACTACCAGTGGTACATGGACTGGATTGCGACCTGGGATTTCCGCTACCATCCCCTCCGTTGGTCCTTCATCGATCCCTTCGCTTCAGGTCGGATGGGGTCTCGGCTTCCGCCTCGGAGCCCTCAACCTGGGAGCTCGTATGGCCTACCGTTTCTGGAACGAGCCGCCCCCTGGGACCCAGTTCGAACCGTATCCTCTAGACGAATTCAACTTTGGCGTATTCGGCGGATTTCGGTTTTAGGAAACCCTAGTGCCCTATCTTGAATGGGGCGCACCATAATAGAAAAAGGC
>JAGLQP010000184.1 GCA_023136785.1 Spirochaetales bacterium | reverse complement strand
TGAAACCCGAGGGGGGACAGACTCAACACATCCTCGACCACACCGGAGGCAAAGCCGCTGAGTTGAGCCGTCATGCTTCCTCGTCGAATGGCAACGAAAACCAAAACAATCAAACCCAGATCCGGGATCACTCCGCGAACAGCTACCCAGTGCAACAACGTACTCTGCAGCACGACCGCCACCGCGATCAATCCGGAGGACAGAAGAAATGCTTTGAGGTCTCGGCTCATTTCTCTTCCGTATCGATGATGAAAGCATACTCCAGGCGGCTGAAATCGACAATCGGCTCGACCTCCAGCTCGAGGGAAGCTTCGTACCCTTTCGCAGTCATCTCCCTGACCCGCCCTATATGGATTCCTTCAGGAAAGAGCTGTCCCATACCCGAGGTGATGACCAGTTCGCCGTACTGAACCTCATTCAGGGCCAGCTTCTTCACGTAACTCATCGTGAGCAAGCCTGGAACCGCCTGGCTCCCCGCCACCAACCCGTCGAATCTTGAGGTTTGCAGCCGAGCGGCTACGAAGGAGTTGGGATCGGTGATCGGTTGTATGATGGCCGTGGTCAGAGACACGACTACCACGCGGCCCACCAGACCTTGAAGCCCACCCTGAAAGGCGATAACAGGCATGCCTTGGTGCATGCCGTGAATACTGCCCCGGTTGACCATGATCGTGGAGAACTGATTGCCGGGATCGCGGGCGATCACCTGGGCGGAGATGTAGCGGAAGGACAGCGCTTCAGAGAAGCCCAGCTGCTCTCTCAGCACCTGGTTTTCCCGCCGAAGTTCGGTAAGATTCCGGGATACCCGCTCGTATTCCACCAGTCTTTCACGCGCCTCGTCGAGCTCGCTGCGCAGGGCTTTGAGCTCGCCAATGGAGTTCCAGGTGTCTGAGAACCAATCCGTGATTGCATGAATGGAGAGCTGAAACAGAGAGAAAAAGGACTGCCCCACCTTCTTCGGTTGGAGCACCACGTTGCGATTGGAGAAAAGCATCATCAGGAGGCAGAGAACAAGAATTGCTGTAAAGGTGATGCCGTTTTTGTTCTTGCGGACAAAGCTGGGAATACCCGGCATAGCCTGTTACATCAATCCAGCTTTAACGCCGTATGTTGTAGAATCGTTTGCCCATGTCTTTGAGATTTTCCAAGAACGTCCCCGCTCCCATGGCCACACAGAGCAGAGGGTTTTCCGCCAGAATGACCGGCACTCCGGTTTCCTTGGATACCAGTTTCGGGAGTCCCTTGAGAAGAGAACCTCCACCGGTCATCACGATGCCTCGCTCGACAATATCGGCGGCGAGCTCCGGCGGGGTTTGCCCTAGGGTCTTTTTGATCTCTTCGATCACGGCATAGGTGGGTTCTTTCAGGGCTTCCCGCACCTCCACAGAGTCCATTTCCAGACGTCGAGGCAACCCGGTGATGGCATCCGTACCCTTGATCTCCATCTTTTCGATCGTCTTCTCCGGCGAGGCGTTGCCGATGGTGATCTTCACATTCTCCGCCGTCTGCTCTCCGATGATGAGGTTGTGTATGCTACGCACGTGCTTGATGATAGCTTCGTCAAATTCGTCCCCGCCAAGTCGAATGGCATTGGCTACGACGATTCCCCCAAGGGAGATAACGGATATTTCCGTGGTTCCTCCGCCGACATCACAGATCATGTGTCCCGCCGGTTCGAGGATGGGGATATTTGCCCCCAAAGCCGCCGCCATGGATTCCTCGATAAGATACACTTCCCGAGCGCCGGCTTGCTCGGCGCTCTCACGAACGGCTCGTTTCTCCACCTCGGTAATACAGGTGGGCACACCGATCACCATGCGTGGTTTGACCAGCCATCGCCGTTGGATGACTTTGGAAATGAAGTACCGGATCATTTTCTCGGTGGTCTCGAAATCGGCGATCACCCCGTCGCGCATGGGACGAATCGCAATGATATCCCCGGGAGTTTTCCAGAGCATCCTCTTGGCTTCCGTGCCCACAGCCACGACCCGCTTGGTTCCGCGTTCTATCGCGACAACCGACGGCTCGGAAAGGACGATACCCTTCCCCTTTACATGCACCAGAGTGTTGCAGGTGCCGAGATCGATTCCGATATCTGCTGAAAAGGCTTCAAACATTCCGCCAAGCCCCATATGGCTCCTCCATAGAAAATTGCTGCTCTAACGATAATATCGCAACCGAGCTCCGTAGTGGGACGGATCGATCACCAACGCTTTCCGCCATTCCGCCCGGGCACTGACAGGATCATTCATCTTAGAATAGATTTCCCCTAAATAATAGTGGGCGTCGCTTGAGTTCAGATCATTCGCCAGAATTTCCGTGTACTGATCCTCCGCTTTGAAGTAGTCCTCACGCTCGAAGTACATCTGGCCCAGCAAAAACCTGGCCCGGATCTCAACTGCCCTATCTTCAGTCTTATTGATGGCTCGCAGCAGGTACTCCTCCGCCTCTTTGGTCCGTTCCAGCTGCAGATAGCTCTGTCCGACGGTGAGCAACAGCAGATCCGTCGGATTGATCTCCAGGGCTGTTTGAAAGTACCCCAATCCTTCCTCGAGCAGATCGAGCTGAGTCGCCGCCAGGCCGAGGTAATCGTAGATATCCTCCCGCTGATACCCTGCAGCAAGGGCTGCCTGAAGGTAGTCCAGGGTCAGGTCGTAGTAATACTTGCCCTTGTGATAATAGGCCTTTCCCAGGATATAATCGGCTTCTGCAATCCAGCTGCCCGCAGAATCTAGTTTCGAACGCCGGAGAGAAACAATCGCTTCATCGAGGTACGGTATTCGCTCCTCCAGGGTCACCTCTGAAACAGCTTTGTAGAAATAGGCGAATCCTCTGTAGGCCAACGACATCGGCTCCAAAGGATTCTCCCTCAGCTGGGCATCGCAGCGGCTGATCAGATCGTCGTAGAGCCGATTCTGCCACAGATCGCTCAAGGATTGTAACTCCTGCTCCGGTCGGATCCTGTCGGAAAGACGAGGAATCCAATCCAGCCGCCAGGCCAGAGTGCCGACGGTGGCAAGCATCAGTACCACAAGAATGACGATCCATCCCCGCTTGGACTTCTTTCGCCGTTTGTGCCGATACCGTTCTACATTAAGAAGAATCAGATTTCCCCTCCCACGAAATCGATCGGGATATGAAAATAGGGGTAGGTCGATAAGCCGGGTTCTGTCAAAGGGCCATCATCTATCTGGACTCTGGGACGTTGCCGTCTCGTTCCTGCAGTCTACCCGCGGGGGATTCGAGGGCAGAGCACCCTTTGCCCCGCTGCTTGACTTTGCTCCTGATGAGGCTTGCCGTACCCCGTGCGTTGCCGCAAAACGGGTGGTGGGCTCTTACCCCACCTTTTCACCCTTACTGAAGTGCCCTCGCTTAAGACGAAGCTGAAACTTCAGCGGTATATTTTCTGTGGCGCTCTCTGTTGACCGGCGTTTGCTTAGCAAGAAGCAACACCTGCCACCCGGGAATTACCCGGCATCATGCTCTGCGGAGCCCGGACTTTCCTCTGAAGGCACCGATATAAACACCCTCAGCGATGGCCAGACCTACCCCTATACTTATTATCGTAAAAAATCGAAGAACATCAACAGCCCTGAGGTTAATCGTCGTCCTCAGCCTCATCGGTTTCGGATTCTTCGTCCTCCTCCCCGCTGTCTTCACCGGACTCTTCCTCCTCCTCGCCCTGTTCCTCGAGATCTTCGGGCTGATAGAAGAGGATACGGCTGCAGTTCGGGCAGAACATGATTCCTTCGCCTCTATGCACATCGTTGACAAACTGGACGGTAAGAATCATGTGGCAACCGCTGCACACACCGTGTTCTATCGGCACGATACCGAGTCCCGCCTTGCTCTTGATGATTCTCTCGAACTTGAAGAGTATCTCCTCATCGAGACCGGGAGTTATTGATTTTTCCTTCTTCTCGAGGGTTTTCAGACCTTTGCCCTTCGCCTGAACCGCTTCTTTGATGCGGGACTGCTCTTTTTGAACCTCTTCTTCCTGCTTGCTGCTCATGGATTCATCTTTTTCGAGGTTCACCTTCATCTCGATCAACATCTGCTCTTCCCGTTGCAGATCCCTGCGCAGATCCTGCTCTTTCTCTCCGGAGTCTTTGATCTCTTTGTCCAGAGCCTCGTATTCCCGCTGGGTTTGGATCATGTCCATCTGCTTCTCAAAACCCTCGCGGACCCGCTCCGCCTCGATGGCCTTGTTTCTCAGCTCGTCTATATAGCGACTCTTGGTCTCGTACTCCTGGGTTTTTTCCAAATAGGACTTTTTCATCCTGTTGAGCAGTTCTGTGCGTGTCGCAAGGATCTTCGGTATCTCCTCCATCTCCCGTTCGATCTCGAACTTCTGTGACAGGATCTCTTGAAGTGAACGCAATTTTTTGAAAACTTCTTCCATGGTCATGTATTCTTCCCCTTAGTGCTCCAAATAATCCTTCAATCGACGACTCCTCTTTGGATGGCGAAGCCGCCGTAGTGCTTTAGCTTCTATCTGTCGGATTCGTTCCCTGGTAACGTTGAAATACAGCCCAACCTCTTCCAGGGTGAGAGAGTAGCCGTCCTCCAGACCGAAGCGCATTTTCAGCACCTCCTGCTCTCTCGGAGGAAGGGTATACAGAACATCTTCGAGCTGCTCTTGAAGCAGCTTGAAGGCGGTCTGGCTGGCCGGGTTCTCGATTTCCTTGTCCTCTATGAAGTCGCCAAGCAGAGAATCATCCTCCTCCCCGATGGGAGTTTCCAAGGAAATCGGTTCTCGAGCCACACTTTTGACGGACTTCACCCGTTGGGTTGTCCAGCCGAGCTTCTCCGCCACCTCCGCATCCGTGGGCTCGCGGCCGAGTACCTGCATCAGCTGCCGGGACTCCCGGACGACCTTGTTGATCTGCTCGATCATATGCACGGGCACCCGGATCGTTCGGGCCTGATCGGAAATAGAACGGGTAATTGCCTGCCGGATCCACCAGGTCGCATAGGT
>JAGLQP010000183.1 GCA_023136785.1 Spirochaetales bacterium | reverse complement strand
TCGCTCGCTTCGCTCGCCGGAAGGAACAGATCCAAAGCGGATCCCCGCAGCATCCGCAGGCTGTTGATCAGGCGTCTCAAAAACTCATACGCTTCTACGAGCCGGTCCGCCTGCTCCGCCTCGAGCATTCCCGTCGCCTGCAGCTGCTTCAGTGCTTTACGAATGAAAGGAGTTCGCAGCTCCTCTTTGTCCGCTCCTGATGCCACCTGCAGCAGCATGACCGCGTATTCTAGATCGAGGAGTGCTCCAGGACTGAACTTCGCGTTTAGCTCTCCCCGACGGGTCCTCTCATCGATCTGACGCTGTCGAGCTTTCCGTAAAGCCTTGAGGTCGAGGGGCTGACCTGTATACAGCATCTCATCCCTGAGTCGTTCGACCTGCTCTCCCAGAGCCCGATCGCCGCCGATTGCACGCAGGCGCACGAGTGCCAGCCGTTCCAAAGGATGAGATTCTCCTCCGGGTCCGTAGTAGCGGCAGAAGTTCTCCAGGCTGCAGGCCATCGGTCCTGAAGCACCGTGGGGCCGAAGCCTAAGATCGATCTGGAAGATCCCCTCCTTTTTGGCCTGGATCAACCCACTGGCTTCCCGAACCAAGTATTCATAAAACTCGGCATTCCGGATTGCCTGTTTGCCCGCTGTCGTACCGCTGTCACTGTACACGAACAACACTTCGATATCCGAGGCGTAGCCCAGATCCCCGCCACCCAGCTTACCCAACCCGAGCAGACAAAATCTCGCCGGAAGCCCGGCTACGGTCAGCGGTTGGCCGTAGCGTTGCAGGAGCCGCTGGCAAGTCAACTGCACCGCTTTATTCATAACTACCTCGGCCAGTCGGGTCAGCCCCTCGCTTAAGATATTAAAATCCGTCTCGGGAGTTACGATATGGTCCAGCTCGAGCAAAAATATCTCCCGGTCCTTGAACTCGTTTAGAATCCGCCGCTTCTGCTGTACGGTCTTGGCTGGACTGAGAGCTTGATCCAGCCGGTCGGATAAATTTTCAAGGGAAGTGGAAAAACTCTGCCCACGCAGGTGTGGTTCCAACATCGGGAGCAAGGTCTCATACTGGAGACGGATGAAATCCTCCCAGAGATAATCGCTGGCACCCAGCAATCGAGCCAGCTCTTGGAGAATCAAAGGATTGGACAGCAGCTCCGACCAGCGGCCTTGATCCGGTAGGTCAAGCACCGCTTCGACGAGCTGCTCAAAGCGGCACAGGGCTGCGTAAGGGTCGGGGGCGCTGGATAGAAAATAGGTAAACTGTTTGGTCAGAAGTACAGAAAACTTAACCTGATCGAGCCGGCGAGCATCGGTAATCCTCCTGCCCTGGGCATCGAGAAAGGAAAACTCATCCTCTATTCTGTTCACGGTCGTACGAATACGGATGGACTCGATGAAGATCGACCGGAGGGATAGAGCAGTACTCAGAGCATAGAGGAAAAAAGGCGTGTCCTGGGCAACAACGGTAACAGTGGTAGATTCCTGCCTGCGCGGGCTGACATCGATCTGCACGGGCAACAGCACCGCCTCTGTGGGCAGAGAGACCGAGGAGAGATACTGAGCAACCTGCTCGTTGACCTGCTGGCGCGCCCGCTCGAGGGACTTGCTGTCTCCCCGTTCGAGCAAAGAGATCGCTTCTGCCAGGCGGCTCTGCAACTGGCTTTCCCAGATCTCTGGAGTTGCGCGGCTTTCCACCTTTCCGAAAAAATGATCGATGATCCGCCGTCTCCGCACAGGATCGGTACGGATCGATCTGCTCTTTCGCACCCGGGATGCGAAGGTGCTCCGACGAGGTCCACCGGTTTCGGAATCGGCCTTTGGAACGGCTTCGTATTGACTGTAGGTAAACACCTCACCCGAGAGGATGTTGAATCCCGAAGCAGCCAGGATTCCTGTGATCAGAGAAAACTCTCCGGGATAATCGAAAGCCAATACCGTGATTTCCAACCGATCCCGCTCTCGAGGTCTCACCAAAGTCTGAATCGGCCGCTCGGCGGACAGGCAGCCCAACGCCCTGAGGTGCTCGGCAACTCGTTCCTCCGAGAAGTATTCGAAGTAGCGATCCTCCAGTCGGGAGAGATGCTCCCGGATGAGTTGCTCTTCTGTTTCCGGACAGAGGAGGCGCAGCTTGTCAAAGGTTGGTTTCATCTACAGATAAAAAATAAACCTATCGGCCAAAACCGATAGGTTGTATTTCTCCCCTTTTGCGCCTCAGCGAACGATCGTAGAGGCGGCATTCCGCTGTCAGTCCTGAGGCTCAAAATCCTCCTTACCGGCTCCGCACACGGGGCAAACCCAATCATCGGGAATGGCTTCAAAGGCTGTCCCGGCGGCGATCCCGCCGTCGGGATCCCCTTCGGCAGGATCATAGACGTAGCCACAGACTGTACAAACGTATTTCTTCATTTTACCGCCCTCTTTCTTATGGAGTATGGATCGTGTGACCTTTGGATAATAGCATACGTACTATATTTTTCAAGAGTCGATAGCTAATTGACACAATCTTCCTTTTGAGTTGCGATCGAAGATTACGATATGCTATTATGTGACCAAATATGACCATTCAGAGGAAACATGCGTAGTTCTTGGAAGGAGAGGCGTAAGTGGCTGAATGGTGAAAGGAAATACTGCCTCAAGGATCGATGAATGAATGATGATGCGAGAACGCATATCTCGGGTCTGTTCGAGCAGCGAACGGAGCTGATCCCGTGCCGGAGCGCCCTGGAAGCCGCTTTTGAGGCGCTGAAAAGCTGCTTCCAAGCCGGGAACAAGCTGCTGATCTGCGGTAACGGCGGCAGTGCCGCCGATACGGAGCACATTGTCGGGGAGCTGATGAAGGGATTCCGCAGCCGCCGGCCTCTCCCCGAGGCCGAGCTCGCCAAGCTGCGAACACTTTACGGCAGTGACGGTGAGGAGATCGCCCGACGGTTGCAGGGAGCCCTGCCTGCCATTTCCCTGGTCAGCCAGATCTCCCTCGCTACCGCCGTCACCAACGACGTGTCCGCGGACATGGTGTTCGCCCAACAGGTCTTCGGCTACGGCAGACCGGGGGACGCGTTGATCGCAATCAGCACCTCCGGCAATGCCGCAAATGTGATCAACGCCGTTAAAGTCGCCCGGGCGCTGGATCTGAAAACGATCGCCCTGACCGGGCTGGGCGGTACTCTGAAAGAGCTTGTCGAGATTTCTATCAGCGCTCCCGGCGGCGACACCTCCCGGATCCAGGAGTATCACATGGCCATCTATCACTCCCTCTGCGCAGCCCTCGAGGCCGAGCTTTTTCCCGGGTAGGACACCACAGATGCCGCCATCCATAGAGACTATCGACAACATGCTCTCCCGGTGTCCGGACCTTCACATCGGCATCATCGGCGATTTCTGCCTGGATGCCTACTTCATCGTGGATATGTCGGCCTCTGAGACATCCGTGGAAACCGGACTGGCCACGCTGCCGGTCAGGGAGCAGTGCTACTCCCTCGGTGGTGCGGGCAACGTGGCGGCCAACCTCAAGGCCATGTGCGTAGGCACGGTTCGGACCTTCGGGGTTACCGGAGACGATCCGTTCGGTTGGCAGGTGCGGCGCATCATGGAAGAGACGGGCATCCTCGATTCGCAGCTGCTGGTCCAGGCAGTCGATTGGGACACCCACGTATTCACTAAAGTTCTCATCGGTGAAAAGGAGCAGCCCCGCCTGGACTTCGGAAACTTCAACCGCCTGCAATCGGAAACGGCGGGCCGGCTTTTTTCCGACCTGAAGCGATGGCTTCCGGAACTGGATATCCTCATAGTCAATCAGCAGGTTTTCCGCGGGATCCACAGCGACAGCTTTCGAAAGCAGCTGATCGCTTTGCTGGAAAAGCATCCCCAGGTACTGTCGATCGTGGACAGCCGCAGCTACAGCGGCGAGTTTACCGCTTGCCTGCGGAAGATCAACGACCGGGAGGCGGCCGCCCTGTGCGGCGGGGAGCGCTCCCTCGAGGAGGAAATCCCCCTCGAGGAAGCGCGGCAGTACGGCGCATCCCTGTTCCGGCGCTGGAAAAAACCGCTGTTCCTGACCCGGGGCGATAGGGGCTGCCTGGTCTGTGACGCCGATGGCTGCCATCAGATCCCCGGCCTTCTGCTTGTCTCCCGCACCGACACGGTGGGGGCCGGAGACAGTTTTCTCGCCGGGGCTGCGGCCGCATTAGCCGCAGGACTCAGCCCACGGGAAGCGGCGGAGTTTGCCAACCTGGTGGCCGGGGTGACGGTGCAGAAGCTCTTTATCACCGGCACCGCCTCACCGGATGAGATTCTTACGATGGCACGGGAGGCCAGCTACAGGCATCATCCCGAGCTGGCCGCTCTGCCTCAAAAGGCGCGATTCTATCGGGACAGCGAAATCGAGATCGTGAACGAATCGCCCGGCGGCCGAAGAATCACCCACGCCATTTTCGACAACGACGGGACCATCTCCACCCTCCGCCAGGGCTGGGAAGAGGTGATGGAACCTGTGATGATCCGATCGATCCTCGGTGACCGGTGGCGGGAGGTTGACGAGAGCGGCTATCAGAGGGTCAGGGAACGGGTTCGGGGCTATATCGACATGACCACGGGAATCCAGACCCTGGTGCAGATGTTGGGCCTGGTGGAAATGGTGCGGGAGTTCGGCTACGTTTCGGCAGAGAAAACCCTTGACGAGCACGGCTACAAGGAGGTATACAACCGGGAGCTGCTCGAGCGGGTCGACAAGCGCATCGACAAGATCCGTACAGGCGAGCTCGGTTCGGTTGATTTTACCTTGAAAAAGGCGATCGATTTTCTGCGGACACTGCACGAGCGAGGCGTCAGGCTGTACCTGGTCAGCGGCACGGATCAGGAGGACGTGGTTCGGGAGGCCGAAGTCCTGGGCTATGCCCGGCTCTTTGAGGGACGGATCTACGGAGCTACGGGGGATAGTGCGGCCTGTTCCAAGAAAATGGTGGTGGAGCGCATTTTGAGCGAGAACCGTCTGA
>JAGLQP010000182.1 GCA_023136785.1 Spirochaetales bacterium | reverse complement strand
TCCCATCTTTTACCTCCGTGCTTGGTTTTGACTTACCTATTTATAACATAGGAGGGGATGATCCTCGCTGCAATAAACAAAGAAATTTCTGTAAAAATGAAAGGTTCTGCAAAGTGCTCTCAGGCCGATCGATTCTTGACAGTAAAACGGTAGTTTCACTACTCTTAGTGCAGCAGTCAACTCATGGCCCAATCCTTTCTCGACTACCTTCAAAATCATAAAATTCTCAACCAGCTGAGTGAAATTAACTACAAAAGCACAGGCATGGTGATCTCCTTTCACTATCCCGGAAAGAATGGAAGGATCCGCTTTTATCCCCAGGAGGAGAAAAGCGAGTACTGCCAACTCATCCCGGCAACCCGGGAAGCAAAGAAACGCTGCCTGAAATGTGACCGGGAAGGTTTGGAGATTGCCCGCTGCACCAGACCGCCGAGCAGGAGTGGGACCGGGTGTTGGCTGTCAACCTGAAGGGGATGTTTCTGCTTGCCAAAGCCGTTCTGCCGATCATGATGCGTCAGAAAAGCGGCGCGATCGTGAACACCTCTTCCATATCCGGGATTCTCGGCTGGCCCCGCCTATGCCGCCTACAGCACCTCCAAGGGTGGAGTCATCCAGCTCACCCGTCAGATGGCGGTAGACTACGCAGCGTACAGTATCAGGGTGAACTGCATCTGTCCCGGCACGACCCTGACTCCCTTGGCCGAGCGGCTCTTCCGGTGGATGGCGGATACACGGCTAAATGGCGGCTTGTTCGGGGCGCCAAGTGCGAACCTGTAAGGAGGCGACTGTGAAACGTTACCATGATCTGAGTGGCAAACTGGAAAACGGACTCTGGTCATACCAGGCTCTCCCTGGATTGGAGGAGATCATTCCACCCGTGCAGATCGAAACGATCACCACGGTGGAAAAGGATGAGTTCTTTGCGTCGAAGATCACCCTCTCGACGATCTCCGGCACCTACGTCGAGGCTGGTTCCCACATTCTCGAGGGAGGCAAGACTCTCGACGAGTATGGGATCACCGATTTCATCAAACCTGCCACCATCATTCATCTACCCCGACAACCAGAGAAAACGGTGGTGGACGATACTGTCCTGGCCGTGCACTCCCCAAGAATCCCTAAAGGCGAGGCATTGATTGTCGATACCGGCTGGGGGATTCACTGGAACAAACCAGGATATGTTCTGCAGTGCCCCAACTTCAGCCGGAGCGCTGTCGAGTGGATCCTGGAGCACGAGCCCTGTATCTGTGGTTTCGATGTGCCCTGTCTGGAAAGCTCCTGGTCCGAGGACGTTGTCGAGGAGAAAGGTGGGCTTCTCGGCATGATGTTCAAAAAAGGAACGCTTCTGGTGGCTCCCCTGGTGAATCTGGAGCAGATCGAGGGCGACCGGGGCGTATTGTACTGCATCCCCCTCTACGTGGCCGGCACCTCAGGGGCTCCGGCCCGAATCGTGTTCGAGGAAGAAGTATGAGGACGAAGGAGCCCATACGCTTCGGTGTGATCGGCGTTGGCCTCTGGAGGGAGGTGCATGCCGAGATCTACTCGAATCACCCCTACGCCGCTTTGGCCGCGGTTTGTGATCACGATTCCAAGCGGGCAAAGCAGGTAGCGCAAGCGCACGGCGCCGAACGGGTCTACACGGATTTCCGAGATTTGGCAACAGATCCGGGCATAGATGCGGTGGGCGGTGGTTACCCCCGACTTCGCGCACCGGGATCCCATCGTGGCTGCGGCGGAGGCAGAAAAACACATCATCACGGAAAAGCCTCTGGCCACCACTCTGGAAGACGCGGAAGCTTGTCGCCAAGGCGGTCCGCAAGGCAGGGATCACCTTTATGGTGGATTTCCACGCCCGCTGGAATCCACCCCTGGCGATCATGGAATCCGCCTCTACAGGCGTACCCGTCACAGTGCGATATTGAAACGTCGATATGATCCCTCTGAAGCGCCTCGACAAGATCGAACACCTGGGACAGACTATTACCTCCCGTATTTTCTCTCGTTCTTCACCATCTATCCACGAAAACTCTGCGTGTTTAAAGGGCAGATCCTTCAACTCGCCAAGTTCAAGTCAGGGCATCTCGATATTGTTGTCATTGGCTGCTCCCGCAGATATCGTCTTGCAATGGATTGTTCCCTCCGAGGCCCCAGCCCCTCAGCTTGACCACTGGGTAGGAGATCAGTACTATATAGACGACTGTAAAAGGATTCACGTTTAGAGTCTAACCGATGATTTGCCCGAGACGCAAAGCATCGAGAGTATTCCGGAATTTCAAGTTCGAACCAGCCGCATTTTATGGGCTTGGCTGGAAACCATCAAGTACAAGGAGGGTTTATGTCAGAACGTGACGTAACTCCTGGACAACTGCCCAAACGATTGACACCGAAAGCGATCATCATTTTGGTCGTGGTTATTCTGGTGTTGATCACGGCGTTCTCCAGTTTCTTCGTAGTGGACCAGAGAGAGCTGGCTGTGGTGCTGTTGTTCGGTCGCTACAACAGAAAGGCCGAGCCGGGTCTGCATTTCAAGCTCCCCTTCGGAATCGAGAAGAACCACAACGTACCGACCCAGGTCGTTTTGAAGCACGAATTCGGCTTCCGGACCGAACGGCCGGGGATCACCACCATCCGTGCCATTCAGGACTTTCCCGGCGAATCGGTCATGCTTACCGGCGATCTGAACATCGTGGATGTGGAGTGGATCATCCAGTACCGCATCGTGGATGCCTTCAACTGGCTGTTCAAGGTCCAGGATAAAGAGAAAACCATCCGGGATATCAGCCAGTCGGTGGTCAACCAGCTTGTCGGGGACCGGGCGATCTTCGATGTTATCGGCGCCGAGCGGGCCAACATCGAGGTCCAAGCGCAGGACCTGATGAACGAGCTCTTCGACAAGTACGAACTGGGCATCCGGGTCACCACAGTGAAGCTCCAGAACATCGTGCCGCCCGCCGGGCCGGTGCAGGAAGCCTTCGAGGATGTCAACAAAGCCATCCAGGACAGAAACCGCCTGCTCAACGAGGGTCAGGAAGCCTACAACCAGGCTATCCCCAGAGCCAAGGGTGAAGCGGAACAGCTGGTTCAGGAGGCCGAAGGCTACGCCATACAGAGGGTCAACAAGGCAGAAGGTGACGTGGCCCGCTTCTCCCGGGTTCTCAGCGAATACAACCGGAACCCCGGAGTCACCCGCACCCGTCTGTACTACGAGATGTTCGAAGAGGTGTTCAAAGACGCGGAGAACGTCGATCTGATCGACAAGAACCTGCAGAACTTCATCCCCTTCAAGGCTCTTGAGCCCACCGTCGGCGGAGGTGCCCAATGAAAAAGACAGTCACAGTTCTGGTCATCATCGCGGTAATCGTCATCCTCTTCCTGATCACGGGGCCATTCTACATAATTGAAGAGGGAGAGCAGGCCGTGGTGATTCGTTTCGGCCGCATTGTCTCTATTGAATTGAATGCCGGTCTAAAGATCAAAGTTCCCTTCGTGGACAATGTGAACAAGTTCCCCAAGAAGATCCTGGCCTGGGATGGAGAATCCCAACGGATTCCCACCAAAGAAAACCAGTTCATCTGGGTGGACACCACCGCCCGCTGGAGGATCACTAAACCGAAGCTGTTCTACGAATCGGTGGCCAATATCACAGCGGCTCAGTCTCGCCTGGACGACGTGATCGACTCGGCGGTGCGCAAGATCATCTCCCGGAACTCCCTGGTCGAGGCGGTACGAAACTCCAACGTGATCAACGAGATCGATCGTCCGGGTGTCTACCAAACCGGAGCGGAAATCGAGGGAGAAGAAGCCGAAACCCTGGGTATCGACACCACGGTCATCTACGAGGACATACTCATAGGCCGGGTCGAACTCTCGGAAGAGATATTCAAAGAGTCCGGCAAAATCACTCCCCAATACGGAATCGAGCTGATCGACATCATCATCCGCCAGATCAAGTACTCCGATGAGCTCACAGAGAGCGTGTACCGGCGTATGATCAAGGAACGAAATCAGATCGCCCAGGCCTTCCGCTCCGACGGGGAAGGAAAGAAGGCGGCGATTTTCGGTGAGATGCAGCGGGAGCTGCTCTCGATTCAATCGGGGGCCTACCGGGAAGCCGAGCAGATCAAGGGTGAGGCTGACGCCATAGCGGCGGCGATCTACGCCAACACCTACAGCAGGAATCCGGACTTCTACGAATTCTGGAAGGCTGTCGAGTCCTACCGGACCATGCTGCCCAAGTTCCGCAAAATCCTGACCACGGAACCGGAGTATTTCAAGTACCTCTACAATCAGCAGGGCCGGTAATCCCACAGCATACTGATGGAAAGACCCGCCGCGATGCGGGTCTTTCTTTTTTTTACCACACACCCCTTCGAATCATCCCGCTCCCCGATGGGGTTTCTATCGTAGCGGAGCAACGGGAACGGCGGTTCATCCGAATCGGGCCTATCCTAGCCATCGACACGGGAGGTGATTCTACCCGAATCGATGAGTTCGACATCGACCGCCTGCGGGATAACCAGCTGGACTCGAAGCAGCCATGAACATCGGAGTACACAGCAGCGTCATCGTTGCGGGGGTGCATGCAAATCATCCTTATCATGCGCTAGCTGCAAATTGGCTGGTGCAAAACCTAGCAGAACATCAACTGATGGCTGCTCACCACTCGGTTCTCGAATCGTACGCGGTTCTGACGAGATTACCTGGAGGCCTCCGTGTATCTCCCTCCGAAGCCAGGGACCTATTGACCGCAACGGTACAGGCCAATATGATCATCCCTAGATTCGATTCGGAAAACATCTGGACGACTATTGAGACCCTAGTCATGTTATCCGTTGTGGGCGGGAGGTCGTACGATGCTTTTATTCTGCAGATCCTGAGATCAGTCGGAACAGGGGCTATTACCACATTCAATCCGACTAATTTCCGAGATCTGGAAAGCGGCATGGTAATCATCGACCTGTCAAAACCTAACCAGCAAGATTGAAGAGGAGCA
>JAGLQP010000181.1 GCA_023136785.1 Spirochaetales bacterium | reverse complement strand
GCTCGTTGTTGTCGTAGCGCAGCAGCAGCTGATGTTCGCTCATCCCGGTACCGAGAACAGCCTCGGCTCCGAGGGAGGAGAGACCAGATTCGGGTACGTCAATGAAGGGGAAGGGATCGATGCTGATATCCCTGCTGCCGATGAGAATGCGCTTGAGAAACTCACCCTCCGCTCCCATATATCCCATCAGGATGTAGTTCTGATCGAAATAAGTGTAGTCCTCCGCGAGGAAATCACCGATGACAGAAGCTTCTATGAAGAAGCGGTTGAGCAGCCAGACGGAGAAAGTCAGGTCGGGAATCTGCTGAAAAACCCGGTCTGTACCGAGGCCCGGAAAGGGTGATGAAACCAGCTCCCCCTCCGGACCGATCAGAATGCCGAAGGAGCCGAAGATGGATGCCCGCCAGGTCCCTTCCAGAAAAAAATCCACCTCGGCATCGCCGATGTGTAATTCGAACAATGCCTCCGGCGCGGCGGCCCCGGGGCCGCCGCCCGGATCGGGGTGAAGTTCTGCATCAGTGGCCACTTCCGGCTCGGAACCGTCTTGCGAATCGGAGCTTATCTCATCCTGCGCATTCAGTGTATAGTTAGTGGACAAGAGAAGAGCTAAAAGCAAGCAGGATAAGAGAATAGTCCTCACCGCCCATAAACGTATCACAATCGCAAGGTAAAAAAAACATTGGGAAAGAATAGAGGGCGTAACCGAGAATAGTAACGATGGACCCTAACCTGGCCCGGGCGACAGTCTTCATCAATCACCTGCTGGCCAATCCGGCTCTAAATAATCTGAACGCGCTGCAGAAAGAGGAACAGATCCTCCAGTTCTTGAAAACCAATGCCCAGAGCCTGGTCCCGACCCTCTCCTCCCCTCAGTTCTTCCCGGGCAAGAGCTGGAACGAGATCCTACAACTGCTCAACACCGCCTTGATGCAGGAAACAGACAAGGCGCTGGGTCCTCAGATAGAGGATCTGATCCGGCGGAAGATATCATTTTCCTTTGTCGCTGAAATACAACCCCATCGTATTCCCGAAGAGAAATGCCGGGACGAGTTGCTGAAGTTCATTCAGCGGCTGCTGCAGAAACCGGAAGCCCGCAAGGCCCTTTCCAGTCCACTGACCGCGATTCTTGGCGGTTTTATCGGCCGCTATTTAAAGAAGTGCTTCGATGCCCGCAAATACGTACACTTCGAGCTGACCAAGGTTCAGCGTCTCCGCCTGGAGATCGAAAACATCGAGCATTTGGTGCACGTCACCCTCCTTTTACGGCCCAGCGTGCAGCTGTTCACCGTAGGCCGGGGAGGTACGGGTGAGGGCATCGAGTCCGCTCTGGTCCAAGCCCAATTCGCCCAAACTGTATTGCACAGCATGAAGGGACAGCTTAAGATCCTGCCTCCGGTGCTTATTCGCAGCGGATTGTTCAGCAACGTGTCCTTTCAGGAAGATACACAGATCGACGCCACTGCCCGAATCGCCGCTATTTTTTCATCCCGGGCAAAGAACTACAAACCGATCGCTCGGGTGGATCGAGGGGCCAACACGCCGGATCGAAGCTGGTTCAGCATTACCCGGCGGAACTACAAGTACTACGGTTTTGACATAAAGATGCTCGATGAGTTCTATAAGATCGCTTCGGAGAGCGAATGGTAAGGCTACTACTATGAATGACGCGAAACATCCAGACAGAGTGACGGGAACGCGAAGCTCCAGGGGCGACGTCACATCATTTCTCGAATCCCTGGTCATCGCGGCGATTTTGTTTGTCCTCGTACAAACCTTCTTGGAAGATTTCGCTGTGCTTTCAGGATGGAATGTAGAGATCCGGAACAAGATCCTTCTGGCAGGATTTTTCTTCGATCTGTTCTTCACGATTGAGTTTCTGACCAGGCTGTACTACGCGATCATGGTGGGTAAAGTCGGCCGCTACCTTTCTGTGGAACGTGGCTGGATCGATTTTCTAGCCTCGGTTCCCCTGCTGATGTTCAACTCGGGGCCTCTTGCCCTGACTCTGCTCACCGGTCAGGGCATCGCAGTCGGATTGGGGGGGATCTTGAATCTGCTCAAGGTGATCAAGGCGATTCGGATCGCCCGAATCCTGCGTTTCCTTCGTATCGTCAAGATCTTCCGCAGAATCAAGAACGTTTCTTCCCCCATGGCTCAGAGGCACATAGCCTCGATTACTGCGATCAGCGTCACGGTTTTGGTACTATCCCTGCTGTTCTTTACAGTGTTCTCCTCGAGCCTGCAATTGGACGGATTGGACACCGCTTTTGCAGAACAGCAGGAAGCCGTAGCCGATCATCTGGATGAAAACAAAGACGATCCGGCGGATTTCGTATTCGCCCTGGAAACTCTTCGGGAGACCTGCCCTAGTCTTCTGATAGTGAAGTACCGGGGTCAGGCTCTATACTCCCGCTACTCCGACTCCTACTACCAGGAGTTCTTCGCTCCCGGTGATTACACCTACCTGCGGAAGGATGATTTGGAGTTTTTCTTCGATCAGCGCCCCTACGTCAGTCAGCTCTCCCGGGAAAGCATTCTGTTTTTTGTGATTGTGGTCCTCGTTGTACTGGCCTACCTGTTGATCTACAGCCCCCACTTTGCCCTCACTATCAGTGATCCCATCCACGTGATGCGCAGGGGTCTAGAGGAGACGAACTACAACCTGGAAGTGAAGATTCCGCAGAAATATGAAACGGATGACGTATTTCAAATGGCGTCACTGTATAATGAGAAATACCTGCCCTTGAAGGACCGGACACAGAGCAAGGAGGGACAGAGCCTGATAGAGTTGGATACGGCGGATGTATCACACCTATTTCCCGAAGAGGAGGAGAGCTGATTTGTGGTCATCTCTGTATTGCACTTCGTCCTCGACCTACCGGATATTGCCTCGATCAAAGAAAAGCGCCAAATCGTTCAATCGGTTAAGCACAGGCTTCAAAATAAATTTAAAATTTCCGTAGCGGAAGTCGCTCTTCAGGATTCCTGGCGTTTCGCTGAGATTGGCGCAGCTGTAGTCTCGAACTCCAAACAGTACGGCGAATCTGTACTGCACAAAGCCCTGCAGTTTGCTGAAAACTTCGCTCCGGGAAGGATTCGAGACACCAGTATTTTCTCTGAAATTTACTGAAAACCTGAAAAGCGGGTCAGGAACGCTCCTGACCGCTGATTTCCAACAGATCCGTTAGTGCAAGGATGCAGAGAGCGAACTCCCGGAGGCTATCCTTCAGGGCAAGGTAGTTCAATCCCGTATAGTACAGCTTGGTAAATAGAGAAAAGGCGATCTCCTCGTCCGTCGATTGCAGGTTGATGTAGCAGCCGAACTCGTAGCTTATCTTCAGCATCTCTTCCAGGCGGGTCCTCACGTACTCCGCCATGGAGGGGGAGAAAGAAAACGTATAGGCGATTTCAACGAACCGACTGGTTCTGTCGATGAAAAACCCGCCCTGCATTCCTTCCCCGTTTTCAAAGCCCGCTGAATAGGTTTCTTCCGAATGCTCTGTCTGGTGCAACTTGTAGCCCAATTCTTTGAAGAGGACTCTGACTCTGCGGATTCGCTCTTCCATCACCTTTGAGTTCTTCATAGACACCTTTGCTTCTTCTCCTTACTGTTCACCAGCCCGCGGCCAGCCGATCTGCCAGCATCCGGGGCAATCCGGCAGCAATAATTTTAGCCTGAGCCGTTTTAATGGGAAATGGGACTCTATAATGGTAGTATACCATTGCCTCCTCATCGATCACACCGAAGGAAGCCAGGGGAACTCTATCCCTGGGCTGGCCAACAGAACCCGGATTGATCAGGTAGCGGCGCTGTGGATCCAGGGAAAAGCGCTCGGGGGGAGTTAAGGTCCGGCCGTCCTCCTCGATGATCAACGGAACGTGGGTGTGACCAAAAAAACAGATCTTGATGCCTTCGGTGTTGTCCCTCACATAGTTGAAACTGCGATCCACGTCGGCCCGCCTCATGATATACAGATCTTCATCCATCGGAGATCCATGGCAGAGGAGATAGCGATCCAGGACGACCCGAGGTCCCTCCGGAAAGGAATCGAGGATCTCGAGGCTCTGCGTGCTCAGTGCGTCCCGAGTCCAAAGGATCGCAGCCCTGGCCACCTCGTTGAACCAACTGAGATCTTTGGGATTGGCCACCGTTTTGTCGTGGTTACCCCGTACAGCCAGATCCGTCAGCTCCGCCAGCCGGCGAACACAATGATCAGGATCGGCATTATATCCCACCGCGTCTCCGAGGTACAGTATGGAGTCGACCGCCAAATCCTGGAGAGCCCGCTCTACTTCCCATAAAGCTTCCCTGTTTGCATGTACGTCGCTGAGAATGGCGATTCTCATTCGGCTCTACTTTAGTCCAACAACCCACTGCGGTTCAACCGGCCTCAAGGCAGATAGTCCTTATTGATCCGCCACGGAGCATTGTACAGATTGTCTTTAACGTGCTTGTTGACCCGTTTGACCTGTTTGATCAGATCTTTGAAAAACTCCCTCTGGCTATCCGGTTTGCGGGGACAGTTTATGCTGAACACGGGCAGAGGATACACCTTCATCAGGCGAATCACCTCTCTTTCCTCGACCTCGCACATCGGCCGGATGATCTTGAACTTTCCATCGAAGAAATCTTGAACCGGCAGCATCGTGGCGAACTCGCCTTTAAAGAACAGGTTCATCAGCGTAGTTTCGATAACGTCGTCCAAGTGATGACCGACGGCGATTTTTGATATTCCCAATCTCTTGGCTTCCCGAAAGAGAATCCGTTTGCGGTTCCGCGAGCAGATATAGCAGTTAAACCTCTTATCATAGGACGTCGGGAATATGCTCGCTTCGACGATTCGGCAGGGGATCTCCAGGCTCTCCATAAACTCGAGCAAACGCTTTCGATTCTGCTCGCCCGCCGGATACTCCCGCCAGTCGATGAACAAACCGTGGAGCTCGTAATCTATCAGCACCCAACTCTTTCGTTTCGCCAGAGCAAGACTGAGGGCAAGGGAGTCT
>JAGLQP010000180.1 GCA_023136785.1 Spirochaetales bacterium | reverse complement strand
AAATTGGTCTTTCGATCGGGAGGCGCCGGAGGACGCCGGACCGATATCCCTCTCCACACTGTACTGTCCCCCTGAAACCTCACCCCGTTTCGGTCGGCGATACAGAGCATCGAGAATAACCCCCGCCCGGTCGGTGACGATCATATTCGCCGCCGCAGCCCACAGGCGGGACCAGAGGACCACCGATCGATCTCCCTTTTTGACTTCGATCCGCACGATCCGTTCCTGATCGATCTGTTCGACCGCTAGGATTCGACCTCCCCGGATATGGGCGCGTAGGAAGCTGACAAAGCGTTGTGGTTTGGCCGGGTTGGGCAGTTTATGCGAGAGTAGGTGCAGGCGGCAGTTGGGGTTGGAGAAGGAGAACAACAGACTGAAAGGTAGGCCCCGATTGTACAGCTCGAAAACCAGACGGGGGTGGCTCGGCTGGTAGATATCCTGGATCAGCGAGTTCTCCAGAGGGATCTCTTCCAGGATCGCATCGATCTCGCGCCAATTCAGAGACAGGGACAGCCGATCCTCTGATCTTGAGCCTAGCCCTGCGACAGGGTGTCGAGAAACACCCGGGCGTCTCGGGGGGAGAAGAACACGAAATGCACGGTTTCCGGAAGCTTCGAGGTTTCGAGGAAATCCCGAACAGCGGCAAAGGCAACGCGGGCCGCCTCTTCCTTCGGATAGCCGTAGATTCCGGTGGAGATCGCCGGAAAGGCGACCTCTTTCAGGGAGAGCTTTGCCGCTTCCTCCAGAGTCCTTCGGTAGCAGCCGGCCAGCTTCTCCGCTTCGCCGGAGTCGCCCCAGACCGGACCCACGGTGTGAATTACATACTTGGCCGGAAGGTTCCCTGCTCCGGTAACCACGGCATCCCCGGTGGGAAGCCCGTCGGGGTAGCGGGACTTTCTCAAGCGCTTGCATTCTTCGAGGATCGAGGGGCCGCCGCCCCGGTGGATGGCCCCGTCCACTCCACCGCCTCCCATGAGGGATGAATTGGCGGCGTTCACGATCGCCTCCGTTGTCATCCGGGTGATGTCCCCGGTGGTGACGATCAATCTGCCGTCTAGAAGCTTGGTATCGGCCATAGTCAAATCACCTCCATCCGCTGACGCCGGTCACACCTGCTGCTACTAAAAGTATAAGGTTGATGGCGGGCAAAAACCAGGGCGCCTGGGTCCGTTTCTTCAGAAGAACTCGTCCGAAAAACACGAAGGGGATGGCTGCCAGCGGAGCCAGTCCCAGGAGCAGATGAAGGAGCGAGAATGACGCTGTGCCTGTGAAGGTCAGGATCAATCCGCTCAGCGCCACGGCCGGTAGAAGGGCTTGGGACAAGCTGCGGGCCAGCCGGTCGAGGCTATCCGGTTTCCTGCGCCCCGCTTCTATGGCAAGTCCGCGGAACAGAAAGATGGCCTGGGCCGCAATCAGTATGGCGGCGAAGAGGATATGAAGGATATTGAGTGCCCATTTCATCTGATTTGTGTTTTTCGCACTTTCCGAACCTGATTCACAGCCAGAAACAGACTTTCAGACAGGGGCCGGAAAATTCGGAGTCGATGAATCTGTTGTAGTTGTAGCCAATTCCGAGGGAGAAACGCCAGAGGGCATAATTCAAGCTCACCGTCCAATGGACAAACTGTATGGTACCGTTCAATACGGCGTCTAAATTGTAAACGTCCAGATAGAATCTTCCCGGTAGGAACAACTGGGAACTGATCCCGAAGGATAGGATAGTGTTGTCCAGAATGTTGAGCTTGTAACCTCCTGCAAAACAGCTGAGGATAAAATTCTGTATGGAGAGAGTCAGCCCTCCATTTAAAGACATGATCGAGAACCATTCAGAGCTGGCAAAGATGGATTGGTTGTAGAAATTGGCGTGAAGAGTCGTAAATTGGGCTGAGATCCGATTGACGTTTCCATAGGTGCCGTCGAAATGAATCGATAGATCTGTTGATGCCTGAACAGAGGCGGCCTTCTCCTCTCTTGGATATCGAAAAGCTGAGGTGTTGTGGAAGTAGTCGGAGTTTTCCGCGTACGGATAGTCTGCAAAACGGATTGCCGTTGCATACTCCCAGAAAAATTCGCCGAAGATATTTAGGAAGATCTCGAAGAAGGACTGGCAGCCCGAACAAGAGTCCCCGTCAGATTCTTCTTCGGTTTCGGCCTCCCCCTCCTTTGCCTTCTCCGCCTCTTCCTGAATTTTCTTGATGGTCTCCAGGATTTTCTCATCCCCCTCCTTCTCCTGGTCCTGGGATACGGCGAAGAAGAGGGGGAGTGTCAATAGTACGGCAATCCAGAGGAACTTCATGCTATCAGTATAGGATTTCTCGCACCTCCCCCGCAAGGTAAAAAGATCCGGTAACCAGAAGGGGCCGATCCGTCCCGGCCAGGTTCTGGGCGTGGGCAAGGGCCTGTCCGGTGTCGACGACCAGGGTGGTTTCCTGATTTAGGTCTTTGAAGGCCCGATAGACCTCCGCGGCGTTGCTCTCCCGAAACGATCCGGGGGTGGTAACAACGATGTCTTTGAAGGCGGGGGCCAGGATCTCGGCCATCTCGGCGATCTTCTTCCCCGCAGCGGCGGCGAACAGCAGCACTCCTTCGGTCCCGAAGAGTCCGGTGAAGGTGTCGAGCACCTTCTGGACGGAGCGGGGAGTGTGGGCCCCGTCGATCACGACGGCCGGGTTTCGGCGGATGACTTCCATCCGTCCCGGCAGGCGGGCCGCGGTAAAGCCCTCCGCCAGTGCCGGCAGAATCGACGGCAGACAGGTTTGCACCGCCAGGTGAGCCAGAGCGGCGTTTTCCCCCTGAACCTCCCCGATCAGGGCCAGGGTATAGGAGACCTCCTGTTCATCCCGCAGGCGAAAACGGACCTCGGTGCCCTCTTTCGAGCAGCGGGCTTGAAAGGAGCGCATCTGTTCATCGAGAAACACGATGGGACACCCCGCCCGGGCGGCGGCGTGCTGCAGCTCGCCCTTGACCTCCGGCTGCTGGGGTGCGGAGAAGACGGGTTTGCCGGCTTTGAAGATCCCCGCCTTTTCCCGCGCCACAGCCTGCAGCGTGTCCCCCAGAACGTCGGTATGCTCGAGCTCGATCGGAGTGATCAGGCACAGCTCCGGGTTCACCAGGTTGGTGGCGTCGAGTCTGCCTCCGATGCCCGTTTCCACCACCACGTACTGACAACCCATCTCTCGGAAATAGCAGAAGGCCAGCAGGGTGAGCAGCTCGAAGGTGTTGGGAGGTCCCATGGCTTCCAGGGTCTCTTGTGGCAGCTCTTCCACCACGCAGCGGATCTGATCGACCAGGTCGAGGATAGTCGACACCTGCGGAGCACTGCCCAGCACCTCCATCCTTTCCATATAATTGGTCACGTGGGGGGAGGTGTACAGACCGGTGCGCACTCCCGCCGCCTGAAGACCGTGGGCCAGCAGGGTGGCGGTCGAACCTTTTCCCTTGGTACCGGCGATATGGATCGTGCGGTAGGACAGCTGAGGCTGTTCGAAGTAATCCAGGAGCAGCGCCATCCTGTCCAACCTGTAGGTACGGGCGCTGAACAGGGAGCCGGATTTCTCCAGATTGGTGAAGGATTCGATATAGTGAAATACTTCCTCGAGGTTCCTGAAAGCCATGGATTTGCTACACACTCAATTGTTGTTGTAAATCAGTGGCAGCACCATCACGTGACGCGGTTCCCGCGGAGGCGCACGGCCAGGGCGTGGGCGGAGAAGCCCTCGTACTCCGCCAGATCGGCCACCGGACCGGTTAGGGTGGAAACTCCTTGGGATGTCACGTAAACCACCGAGGAGGATTTGAGAAACGCCCGAACCGACAGGGGGGAGCAGGTCTTGGCCCAGCCGCCCGTGGGAATCACGTTGTTGCAGCCTACCGCGTAGTTGGCCATGGAGAAGGCGCTGTCCTGTCCCAACAGGATCTCTCCGGCGTTTTCGATCCGGTTGAGCAGGGTGAAGGGCTCCCGGCAGGCGATCTGGAGGTGCTCGGGGGCGTAGCGGTTGACGAAATCGATCGCTTCCTCCAGTGTTTCGGTGACCACGATGCCCCCGTAGCCGGTCAGCACATCCCGGACAAACCCGGCTCTCAAGCGGTCGAGCTCTGCCAGAAGTGCCGGCAGCTCCTTCTGTACAGTTACCGCTAGGCTTGCGCTGGGGGTTACCAGGAAGGCGCTGGAGTCCGAGCCGTGCTCGGCTTCCGTGATCAGGTCCACCGCGACCCGCCGGGGATTCGCCGTATCGTCGGCCAACACGATTGCCTCGGAGGGACCGGCGGGCAGTCCCACGTCTACCCGGTCGGCCAGGGCTCTCTTGGCAGCGGCTACGTACAGGCTGCCCGGACCGAGTATCTTGTCCACCTTGGGGATGCTTTCCGTGCCAAAAGCCAGGGCGGCGATTCCCTGAATGCCGCCAACCCTGTACACCTCTTCAACCCCGCATATCTTAGCTGTGTACAGGCAGGCCGGATCGATATTCCCCCGTCCGTCCGGAGGAGAGACCGCTACGATCCGCTTCACTCCGGCTATGGTGGCGGGAATCACCTGCATGTACATCACCGAGGGAAAGCTCCCCCGTCCACGAGGGACGTACAGCCCGGCGGAGGGAATGGGGGTATAGCGCTCGCCTGCAAATACGCCGGGGCGGACCTCGCAGAGCTCCAAACATCCGGGGCGCTGCTCCTCATGAACCCAACGCACGCTCTGCACGGCGAAGGCGATGGCCTGTTTCAGCTCCTCGCTTAAGTTTCCCTCGCTGGCCTGAAACTCCTCTTCCCCGGCTCTCAAGGGCTTGCCGCTCAGATCGGCTCTGTCGAACTTCTCCGTGTAGCGGATCACCGCCGCATCCCCTTCGTCGCGTACAGCTTCGATGACTTCATTGACCACATCCGTCACGTCCGGAGGAACAGCCGCCTCCACCCGGCTGCAGAGAGCTTCCCGCTGTTCCGGGTCGAGCTGTTTCCAGTGGTAGATGTTGACAGCCAGTTCCTCCATTACCGATTTCCTCCTTCAATTCCCGTTGA
>JAGLQP010000018.1 GCA_023136785.1 Spirochaetales bacterium | reverse complement strand
CCGCCGACCCCCCAGCCCAATACGCCGATTCCATTGATCATCGGCGTGTGGGAGTCGGTTCCCACCAATGTGTCGGGAAAAACAGTCCATTTCCCGTCGACCTGGCGTTTCTCCACGACCCTGGCCAGGTATTCCAGGTTGACCTGGTGAACGATTCCCGTGGCCGGAGGAACGACTTGGAAGTTCTCGAAACTGCCGGCTCCCCAGCGCAGGAACTCGTAGCGCTCCCGGTTGCGCTTGAACTCCATGTCGGTGTTGGTTTCCAGGGCACGCACCGTGGCGTAGCGGTCAACCTGCACGGAATGGTCGATCACCAGATCGATGGGGATGATGGGGTTGATTCTCTGGGGATCCCCGCCCAGATCGGCCAGGGCGTCCCGCATCACCGCCAGATCCACGATCGCCGGCACACCCGTGAAGTCCTGCATCACCACTCTGGCCGGTTTGAAGGGGATCTCCTTCTTTTGCGATTCCGCACTGCTCCAGAGACAGAGCGCCTTCAGATCCTCCTCGGTTACGGCGCAACCGTCGATCTGCCGCAGCACCGCCTCGAGCAGGATCTTGATGGAGAAGGGCATGCGGGAGATCTTCCCCAGCCCCTGTTTTTCCAGCTCGCTCAGGTCGTAGTAGGTGAACTTTCCTTGTTTTGTGGACAGGGTTTTCTCGGTCCCGAAGGGATCGGTCTGTTTGGACATTTTTCTGCTCCTTCCCCGGTTTCACTCGAAGCTCTGACTAATATACCCAAGAATTCGGCTCAGGTTCAACGGAGCGGAGTTATCAATATATAGAGTTGACGAAACTGCTCGTAACGTATAGAAACGCCTCAGGAGAATATGAGTCTATGACCAAACTGACAGGAAAAGTGCTGATAGCTCAAGGCGGAGGACCCACTGCGGTGATCAACCAATCACTGGTAGGCGCCGTACTGGAATCTCGGAAGTTCCCGGAGGTGACCCGGGTATACGGCGCGATCAACGGCGTGCGGGGCATCGTCGACGAAAATCTTCTGGATTTGACCCAGGAGACGACCCACAACCTCGAGCAGGTGGCTATGACCCCTTCCAGCGCCCTGCTGTCCACGAGAGACAAACCGGACGAGGCCTACTGCCGGGAGATCTTCAAAGTCTGCCAGGCCCACGACGTACGTTATTTCTTCTACATCGGCGGCAATGACAGCTCCGACACTGTACGGATCGTGAATCAGAACGCCAACAGCGCCGGCTATGACATGCGCTGCATCCACATCCCCAAGACAATCGACAACGACCTGGTGGTCAACGATCACACCCCCGGGTACGGTTCGGCGGCCCGCTTCGTGGCCCAAGCCTTCATGGGCTACAATCTGGACAACCGGGCTCTTCCCGGTGTGTTTATCGGGGTCGTCATGGGCCGCCATGCGGGCTTTCTGACCGCTGCCTCCGCTCTGGGCAAGAAGTACCCGGACGACGGACCTCACTGCATCTACGTACCGGAGCGGCCGTTCTCGGAAGAACAGTTTCTCAAGGACGTGAAGAGAGCGGTGGACAGCTTCGGCCGTTGCGTGGTGGCGGTCAGCGAGGGGATCGTGGACAAGGACGGGGAGCCAGTCGCGGTCAAGCTGACCGGCAGCAAGGAAGCCGACGCCCACGGAAACGTCCAGCTTTCGGGCACGGGAGCCCTTGGGGACATGCTCTCCCAGGTGGTCAGGAGCAAGCTCAAGATCAAGCGGGTGCGGGCCGACACCCTGGGCTATATGCAGCGCTCGTTTATGGGGGTCATCTCCGATGTCGACGCCCATGAGGCTCGGGAGGTTGGGGAGAAGGCGGCCCAGTTTGCCATCTGGCAGGACATCGACGGCTCGATCACCATCCAGCGTACGGGTAACTACTCGGTGGATTATCGGATCGTGCCACTGGAGGAGATCGCCGCCAAGACCAAGACCATGGCCGGCCAGTTACTCAACAAGGAAGGAAACGGCACCACCCCGGAGTTCTACACCTACGCCCGGCCCCTGGTCGGCTCCGGTTTCCCCAACAGCCACCGCATCCGGGCCCCGAAGGTGGGGAAGATCCTGAGCGACGGCTGAACCAGTTTTGTTGTTGCAAACCTATCTGACATGAAACGGCTCGGATGAAGATCAAGGTCGCTGCAGAAGATTTCCTCGTCCGAGAGGAATCGGAACTTGAGATATCCTCTGAGCCTCAAGCTCAAATGATCTTCCGCCTCATCAAGCGGGACTGGGACACCTTCGACCTGCTCGATCTGCTTGCCCGTAGGCTTAAGATCCCGGAGCACGATATCTCCGTCGCCGGCATCAAGGACCGCCACTGCCGGACCGAGCAGCTTGTCTCCATCAGGTATCGGCAAGGGCTTGGCGCCTCGATCGCCGATCTACCACCGGAGGACAATTTCACTCTCACCTTTCTCGGCTATCGTGCCGCTCCTATCACCGCCAAGGACATACGGGGCAATCATTTCACCATCACGATCCGGGACATCGCTTCCAGTGACCTGGAACGCTGTCTGGCCAATGCAGAGATCGTTGCCCGGTGGGGCGTACCCAACTACTACGATGAGCAGCGCTTCGGAAGCGCCCGCCACGGCAGGGGATTCATGGGCAGGGAAATTTTTCTAGGCAAGCGGGAAAAAGCCCTGCGTCTTTACTTCGAGCCTTCCAAATTCGACAATCCCAAGACGCGAGTGCTGAAGTCCTGCGTGGTCGAGAACTGGGGTAAATGGGACCGCTGCCTGGAGGAAGCCTTTGGGGAGTACAGGCGAATCCTGACCTACCTGTCCGAGCACAAGCAGGCCTTTAACAAAGCCCTCGCCCTGATAGATCGCCGCTTCCTGGTATTCGTGCTCAACGCCTACCAGTCCTTTCTCTTCAACCAAATCCTCTCCGACTACCTGGAAGACTTGCAGGGGGGACACGACTTGATCTTCGATCAGCATTCCTACAGCCGGGGACGGTTCCTCTTCTACAGAGACCTTCCGGAACCGCTGTTCGAGCAGCTCCGGAGCAAAAGCCTGCCCGTGCCCGGCTGGGACAGTCACATAGGGGATCCTGCGATTGCCGAGATAGCGGCGAGGGTCCTGGAAAGGGAAGAAATCGAGCTCAGGGATCTGAAGGTGCGGCAGATGTCTCGGATCTACATCAACGGAATCCAGCGCCCGGCGATCCTCCTGCCGGAGGGCTTTTCCGTCGAGAGCGTTGCCGAGGACGAGCTGTACAAGAACAAGAAAAAAATGACCTTGAAGTTCTTCCTGCCCCGTGGCGGGTATGCTACCCTGATCCTCAAACGGCTGGCCGCTGGACCAGAGTGAACCCCTGAAGAGAAACGGAGGAGAGGCTGCAATGGCAGATCAGACACCCAAACTCCGCCCCATGATCGCCGACCTGGAGGCGATCCCCCCGGTAGACTGTCCCTGCGGGCAGGCCCGCCGGGCTTTTCTGGTCCCGGAAAACACGGCCGCCTCGATCCATCTGGTCGACATCAAGACCGATCCGGAGGTTCACTACCACGACAAGCACACGGAGATCTACTACGTCCTGGAGGGGGAGGGATTCATCGAACTGGACGGGGAGAGGACCCCGGTGAAGACGGGAACGGCGGTCCTGATCCCTCCGCGGGTGCGTCACCGTACATTGGGCAAGATCCGCCTGCTCAACGTGTCCATTCCACCTTTCGATCCGGCGGACGAATTATTCGACTGATAAGGGGTGCCGTCTACGAACCCGGAAACCAGAGTTTGCCGGGTTGGGCGAAGGCGCGCTTGCCCGCAAGCAAACGGTACAGAATAAGGAAAACAATCAGGTAGGCGAGGATCAACCCCAAGGTGGCCCAGTAGAAAAGCGGATTCCCCCGGGTATACCCATACATCATTAAATTGATCGCCAAAATGTAGGGAATCACCAGAACAAAAGCGATCCCGGATCCGTAGATGTAATCCACCGCAGCAGGTGTCTCGAACTCCGGATCGAGGATGCGAAGCAGGGCAAGACCGGTCGGCAGCGTTCCCGTGGCCGCTCCGTAGATGATCATGGCCCGTTGAAACCTGTGCTCCTCAAACAGGCGTGAGGTCAGCCACAGTACGTACCCCATGGTGAACAATCCTCCGAGGACCGCCATCGCCAAAATCGGGGCCCAAAACCGGGCGACAACCACGAGGGAGATCGCTCCCAAGGCCGCTGCCACCAGGATGTCCACGGAAGACCCGGCGATACGGGTCAGACTGCCGCTGTCCAGGATGAAGTTGATCTTCAACGCTTTGAAAAGCTGTTTTGTTCCGAGAGCCAGGAGCGCTGCGAATATGAAGGATATGCCCCAGAGATTCACCGCCAGTTCCCTGCCTTCAGTTCCGGCGAAGGAGAGCAGGTAGGTCAATGCCTTGAGCAGCAGAAAGGTGAGAAGATACACGAAGAAAACCACTCCCAGGTTGAAGGACAAGGTGTCGATCGCCTCGGTCTCGGTGCTCAGACGGGAGCCGACAGGCAGTGTCTCTCCTTGTCCGTAGATCCCGGAACGGAGCCGGGCCGCCTTCAGCAATTCCCTGTACTTGGCTCCCAGCCACCCCTTTCGGACGCCGAGGTTGATCAGAAAGATTCCTCCGAAGCAGGCCCAGAGAAAACCTAAAGCGGCGAAGGTCAGCCCGATGGTTCCAGCGCCCGCAAAGCCCATGGCTTCCCAGCCGATTCCTATAGAATAGACCTGGCCCGGCCCCATCTCGAATCCTAGAGGGATGAACAGCCCGAAACTGGGAAACAGGTTGGGGATGAAGAGGGCGATGAACAGGAAAGTCAGGCCGATCCCCAAGAGGGCTTGAAATGTGAAGGAAGCAACCATCATCAATCCCGTGGACAAAACGCGTTTTCCCGCACCTCGTCCCGGAGTGTTCCGCAAGCCCATACTGATGAAGGAAAGGCTCAACAAATGATAGATCAGATCGCCGAGATGGACAAAGGTAAGCCAGTGGAAGTTCATCCTACAGTCTTAACCGATTCCGAACCGGATGACAAAAGAAAGAAGAATTCGTCGCCCCCCGATGCGACAAGTCAGGATTTGCTGTTCCGGGAAACTTTCTCCGCGATGTCCCGGATCCTTTGAATCCTCCCCGGTTGGGGAGCGAAGACCTGCTCAAGCACCTCCGCAGAGTAGTTGTTGTTAAGAAACTCCACTACCGGGAGTCTGCCGGTCCAGCAGTCCAGGATCTTCGAGCAGGGACCGATCCCTCCGGCTGCACGGCAGTAGGAAAAAAAGATACAGTCGCCCAGGCTGCGGCAGTAGGTTTCGTGATGATCGTACTCGTCCATGATCAGCTTTCCATATCAAAAGAATTTTCAAACCCCACGGACGCCTTAGAAGCGTCCGTGGGATCATGTAATCGAACATTTGAAGCGCTTGTACCCCAGGCCCGGATGACTTCAAGCGATCTGGGGTTTCGGGAAATCCTTGATCTGTTCGAGAGCCTTGTGGATCTCCTCTTCCGGATACTCGTAATCATGGAGCTTTCCTTTGAAGTACAGATCGTAGCCCCGAAGGTCCATCAAGCCGTGACCGCTCAAGTTGAACAGGATCACCTTCTCCTTACCCTCCTCTTTGGCCTTCTTGGCTTCCTGGATGGTAACGGCCACCGCATGGCTGGTCTCGGGAGCAACGATGATGCCCTCGGTGCGGGCAAAGGTGATGGCCGCTTCAAAGCATTCCAGCTGATGCACAGCCTGGGGCGCCATCAACCCCGCCGAGATCGCCTGGGAGACCTGGGGAGCCATCCCGTGGTAGCGCAGTCCGCCGGCATGGATGGGGGGCGGTACGAAGGTGTGTCCGAGGGAGTGCATCGGTGCGATCGGCGCCACCTTGGCGGTATCGCCGTAGTCGTAGACATAAGGCGCCTTGGTCATGGTCGGACAGGAGTAGGGCTCGACTGGGATGATCTCGATCTTGGCTCCGTTGATCTTATCGTGGAGATAGGGGAAGGCCAGACCGGAGAAGTTGCTGCCGCCGCCGGCGCAGCCGATCACCACATCCACCTTCTTCTCCCCGATCTTTTCCATCTGCTTCTTCGCCTCCAGTCCGACGATGGTCTGGTGCATCAGCACGTGGGGCAGCACGCTCCCGAGGCAGTATTTGGTCTTGCCGCTCTCATCCGCCATCGCCGCTTCGATGGCTTCGCTGATGGCGATCCCCATGCTTCCCGGAGAATCCGGATTCGCAGCCAGGATGTCCCTTCCCGCCTGGGTCTCATCGCTCGGGCTGGGGACGCAGTTCGCGCCCCAGGCCTGCATCATGGTTTTACGGAAGGGTTTCTGGTCGAAGCTGATCCGTACCATGAAGACCTTGCACTCCAGCCCAATCAGGGCGCAGGCAAAGGCCAAGGCACTTCCCCACTGGCCGGCTCCGGTCTCAGTAATTAAGCGCTCGACCCCGAACTGCTTGCTGTAGAAGGCCTGGGGAACCGCGGTATTGGGCTTGTGGCTGCCCGGCGGCGAGAGACTCTCGTTCTTGAAGTAGATCTTCGCAGGAGTTCCTAACGCCTTTTCCAGTCCGACGGCCCGGTGCAGGGGCGACGGTCGCCAACGGTACAGGATTTCCAGAACTTCCTCGGGGATGTCGATCCAGCGGTCCATGCTCATCGACTGGGCGAGCAGGTTCATGGGGAAAATCTTGCCCAGCCACTCCGGGGTCGCAGGTTTCAGATCCAGACCCAGGATAGGGTTCTTAGGGGTTAGATCCGCATTCAGGTTGTACCACTGCCTCGGGATCTCGTCTTCGTTCAAGACTACTTTGATAGGCATACGCTTCCTCCTCTGTTGTATTTTTACTTGCCCTTGGGCTGTTTTTACTCATCATTTTCTACGTATCCGTCAAGGACCATCTTGAATGCCGAGTCCCGCTTTTTCAGCTCTTTCGAACCACGGGTGATCTTGCAGAGGCTCATCCTGAGCGCCTCGGCGATCTTCCGTTGACTCATTCCTTTGTTGAGCAGCTTCACCAGCTCCCAACGACCGGCAATCTCCTTGATCTCGAATTTCGTCAAGATGCAGATCAGGAAATCCCGGATCAGCTTCCGATCCTCGATCTTGGCCAGAATACCTGCGATCTGGTCGATCGCTTTTATTTCTTCACTGGTGTTACTATTCATAGTAACGTTACTACAGGAAAGAACGTTACTTTATAAAGAAACGCCTGTCAAGGGGCCAGGTTAAAAAAAATTGAAAAATTCCGAAATATCTCGTCAGAATCGAGCCAAGGCGCGTCGGCACTGTCGGAGAGCTCGTGCCGGGAAAAATCGAAGCACCACCACAAATACCGAATAAAATTATCGTGTCAAGCCCGATCCTATAGCGCCGCGCGCGGCGATCCTGCCTAGTTCCACCAACGCCGTCTATTTGCCCTTTTTTGGCGACTGCACTACATTGATGGGTAGAGTGAAACGAATCGGAATCGCCTTCGGCGGCGGAGCAGCTCGAGGGATCGTTCACATCGGCGCCCTCCGGGCGCTGCGAAACCGTCCACAATACCTTCCATCAATCGCGGCTGGAAGCTCAGCCGGATCGATCGTCGCAGCCCTCTTTGCCGCCGGTTTGAAACAGGAGAAACTCGAAGAACTGGTCCGGGAGTTTGACTGGTTCCATCATGTTATCAGCCTTTCCGACACGGTTCGTCGGGCCATCGATGAACGGCAAGTGGGTGTGGTATCGAATGCCAAGCTGGGAAACATGATGAACAAGTTGCTGGAAGGAAGGAGCTTCGATGATCTGGAGATTGATCTGGCGGTAGTCGCTACAGATTTGGAAAATTGTCGCCGGGTTATCTTCACCTCCCAACGGGTAGCGAAACGACTCATTCAAAAAGAGCTTACCCAATTTTTGCCTGAGCCGACTGATTCACTGCCGGGGTGCGCCATAGTCGTTATCTCCGACTGTAAGGACATTGGCATGGCGGTTCGCGCCAGTTGTGCCGTGCCCGGTGTATTCATGCCGGTAAGAATTCGCGGAATGCGTCTGTTCGACGGCGGTCTGGTAGATCAAGTTCCTGTTGATGTAGTTCGGGCAATGGGGGCAAATGTCACGATCGGGATCAGCCTGGCCTTGGCCTTCATACCCCAGAAGTTCAAGAGCACTCCAAGCGTACTGAGCGGCATGGTGGGGGTACTCGCAGTGCAGCAGTTGAGGAAGAGCCTCGATCGGGCGGATATCGGATTTCAGATTCAAGGCATCGATCGGCGCAGCCTCATCGATCCGAGACAGCTCGATCTACTGGGCATCGGCGAGAGGAACATGAACGAATGGCTCGATGTCTGGGACTCGGGGAAGCTTTCCCGGCGAAAACTCCGGTTGTTCGACTAGGGCTCCCACATCCACGCTGCCAAACCCGGCACATCTCTTACTATTGATTCGGAATCTCACCAGCTTTCCGCAGGCCGATTTTGCAGAGAATCGGTCCCACGATCTCAAAGATAATGCTGGTCGCAGTGATGGTGGTGATGACCAGAATGCCGATCCTGGCTCCCCACGGTCCCATTGGTGTCAGGGTCTGCTTGACAACCAAGGACAGTCCGATCGCAACCCCCGCCTGGGAGAGAATGCCTATGCCGAGGTACTTGCGGATCTTGGGTTCAGCCCGCCCCACTACGGCGCCGATCCAGGCTCCACCCATGAGCCCCGCGGATCTGCTGACGATGTAGGCAACGCCGACGAGACCCAGAGAGGGAAGCAGAGCCAAGTGCAGGTTTGATCCGGCCAGGACAAAAAAGAGTACGAACAAGAGAGGCATGACCTCTGTTAGCTCATCCTTGATCTTCTCGGTCAGTCCTTGGGGTTGGGTGTTTACGGTTACCATACCAATCACAAGATTCGTTAAGATCAAGGACAGGTGCAACAGCTGACAGATCCCCAGGGTGACTAGTACAGTGGCAAAGGTCAAGATGAAGATTTCTCGTCGTTCCGAGAGTCTCCGTGCCAGCAGGCGATACAGGACGGCAATTACGGCACCGATCAGGAAGCTCAAGCTAATCTCCAGCAACGGTGAAGCGACAAGATGCCATAATGTTTCGGAAGCTCCTCCATTCGCCTGTACAAGGAGGCTGCGGGCAATGGCGAAGGCAAAACCGAAAATGACGATCGCCAACCCGTCGTCAAAACCGACCACGGCATAGAGAGCCTTGGTGAGGTTCCCCTTCGCCTTGTACTCCTGGATCACTGCCACAGTACCCGCCGGGGCGCTGGCAGGCGCCAGGGAACCGAAGATCAGAGCCAGGGGGAGGTTGCGAGTCAACAAGAAAACCGCCACCGTAACGACGGCGAAGGCCAGAAAAGACTCAAAGACAATAATGAGGATGATTCCAGTGCCTTGCTTTTTTAGAGCAGCAAAACTGAGCTCCAACCCGATACTAAGAGCGACAAATCCAAGGGCTATCTCTGTGATGAATCCGAATCCGTCCTTCAGCTTTTCCCCGAGCAGATTCAACACCGAGGGGCCTAGTACAACTCCGATGAGCATGAACCCGATGATCGAAGGAAGACGCAGGAAGCGCATGGTCTTGCCGAAGTAGAATCCTGCAAGAGTCATGATTCCAACCACCATGATTACCGGGATGGGGAGAGAGTGAATATAACTCTGAACTGTCTGCAACACGTTGATTTCCTTGTGTACTTTGGATGAACTAAAACTCCAACGAGCCGCTTGAGTAGTACAGTTCCTGTACGGAGATCAACACTCCCGGTTCATTCTCCAGATCTTCAACCACGGTATGGATACGTCGGATGACATCGTTGCAGAGGTCTCTGTCCACAACGGCAAGGATGAGACGGCAAAATCCTTTCTGGTTTTCCGACCAGTAGGCGGCAAACAACGGCAACCTGTGCAGGTAATAGCCGGCTGCGTTCGTTTCAATAACCGCGATCGAACCCTCTACAGCTGCGGAAAATACCTGGAGAATGTCTTCGAAGTACTCTTCTTTCTGTACAAAGACATGGAAAAGGCATCGGCCCTTCTGCTGCCCCGGAGTGACTCCGATATCGACAAGGCTGAACAGCTCCTCGACGATCCGGCGTACACTTTTTTCATCAAAGGCTTCCAAGAAGCGCTGAATTACATCGGGATTTTTGAGGATCTTGGAAATCGCCGATAAAAGCTGGATATGCCGATTCCTCTGGGTTCTCGGCCCAATGATGAAGAAGAAGGTCTTGGTTTTCTTCCCATCCAGGGACTCGAAATCGACTCCATCCGGGACGATGAGCAAACCAACCACGAACTCTTCGATGTCCTCCAGGCTGCAGTGAGGGATGGCAATCCCCCCGCCGAAACCCGTTGTTCCGACCCTCTCCCGCTGCTGCAGGGATGTGAAAATTTGCTTTTCCGACACATTCGCAAGCACCTTGCTCTTTTTGGCAAGCCGGGAAATTTCGGCAAGCACTTCCTCTTTGTTCCGGCCACTGCTTCCTACCTGGATGCACTCGGGACGGAAACTGGCGAATAAACCCATCGTTATCCTCCTTCCTGATCTGCCCGTATCAGAACACGCAGTACTTCCTCCACCGTTTCGGTTCCGGTAAGCTGTTGCATGGTAGCCTCTTTGCCGGCGATGCGGTTGACTTTGGCCAGAACGCGCAGATGAATCACCTCGCTGTCTGTGTAGAGAAGGAAAAAAGCCTTAGTCTTCTCCCCGTCCAGGGAATCAAAATCCGTTCCCCGCCTGCAGATTCCGACAACCAACACAGGCCCGCCTCCCGGATTCTCTCGAGGATTTCGGAGGTGGGGAATCGCCACTCCTTTTCCTACAGCCGTTGAAACGATACGCTCCCGTTCGAGAAGCTTGTCAAGAAACGGCTGCTCCTGATCGATGATCCGGGTTCGTATAAGGGGTCGAACCAGTTGGCGGAGCACCTGCTCTTTGGTTCCGGGCTGCACATCGAGCAGGATGAGCTCTTCTGCGAGCAGACGGGAAAGGGGAACTACGTCGGGAGAACTTTCGATCAGTCGAGCCAGATCGTTCCTCGGCACTACCTGCATTTTCGCCGTCAGCCAGTCGTCGATCATCGGACGTAGAAATCGCCACTGGCTGGCTACCTTGGCGCAGGGGATCTGTCCCTTGTGGACCATACGCAGAACCGTCTTCTCTGCAAGCTTGAGATAGACCGCTACCTCCGCAAGAGTCATCACTTCGCCGGCGCCGGAGTCCGTGGTGGTTGGACCCGCAAACAGGCGTCGGTTCCCTTCTCGGTTTGAAGTAGCCTTCACTCTTATTGTCCTTCAAAGTACCTTATAGTATATTATAGTACTTTATAGTTTATTGTCAACCTTTAGAATTAGGTTTTTTGCCTCTATTGAACAGAGTTTGCCTTGGGATCCGAAAACGCGCCCCCGGTACATCAAACGGTGGATCAAGAGAAAGGGACAGTGCTATAATCGCTCCGCCAAGCCCAAAAGAGGGAGACGAAAATGAAAGTATTCAAATCCTACGATATTCGTGGAGTGTACAACCGGGATTGGGATAAAAACCTGGCCTATCGAGTCGGCTTTTTTCTGCCTGAGCTGCTGGAAACAGATCGAATCCTGGTGGGCAGGGACGCCCGGGAGAGCTCGGAAGAGGTCTTCGAAGCCTTGAGCCGGGGCATACGGGATGCCGGCTGCGATGTAGCCGACATCGGTCTTTGCTCCACGCCGTCGGTATACTTCGCCACCGCCCACTTCGGTTTCGGCGGCAGCGTCATGATCACCGCCTCCCACAATCCTCCAGAGTACAACGGCCTGAAAATATCCCGAGCCAAGGCAATCCCGGTGGGCTACGACACGGGATTGAATCGGCTGGAGGAAATGGTCCGGGGAGAGATCACCCCGGCTTCAGTTCCCGGGAAGATAGAAACCCTGGACATCCGGGCTGCCTACCTGGAGCATCTGAAGCCGTACCAGAAAGCCGTCCAGGAGATCAAGGCGGTGATCGACTGTTCCGACGGCATGGCCTCCGTGTTCATCCACGATGTGATTCGTGAGCTGAAGGGGGAAATCATCACCATGTACGATCAGCCCGACGGTAGCTTTCCCCACCATCCCCCCAACCCCTTGATCGAGGCCAACCTGGCTGATGTAAAGCAGCGAACCCTGGCGGAGAAAGCGGACCTGGGGATCTGTTTCGATGGAGACGGAGACAGGGTGATGTTCGTCGACGAAAAGGGCCGTTTCGTTTCCCCAGATCTGATCATCGCATTGCTTGGGTTGTACTTCTTCCGCCACTCCGGTCAAGATTACGTCGGCGAAGCGGTAACCTACGACGTGCGTACCTCCCGCAGTGTAGTGGAGTATGTTGAAACCCTGGGCGGGAAGCCGGTGATCTGTAAAGTCGGACACCCCCACGCCAAGAAGCTCCTGCGGGATACGGCGGGGATCTACGGCGGGGAGCTGGCCGGACATTACTACTTCCGGGACAACTACTTCTGCGACTCAGGTGTAATAGCCGCGCTGCTCGTGCTGGCTATCCTTTCCAAAGAAGCTAGATCTTTCTCCGATATCATCTCCGATATCAGTAAATATCACTTTTCCGGGGAGATCAATTTCAAGACCGAAGCCAAAGACAGGATCATCGAGAACATCCTGGCCGATTACAGTGCCTGGCCTGATGCCAAGGTCACCGATATCGACGGCATCCGTCTGGATTTTCCTGACTGGTGGTTCAACCTGCGTAAGTCCAACACCGAGCCCTACCTGCGCCTGGTTGTTGAGGCACAGACCGAAACCACCTGCCGGCAACGCGTCGATGAGCTGAAAGGTCGCATGCGGAGCTTGGATCCTGCAATGGAAGAGGAGTGAGCTGGCGAATACCTGGAGCATCGATCTGTCCCATGCGGGCAAATACAGACCTTGGCACCCAAATGTATCCTCATTACCATCTAACCAGACCAGATCTGGCCCGATATGTGGAGGTCATAGTTATGGTGGTGAACACGATTACAGAGGCAAAAAGGCGATTGTCGGAGCTCATCGAAAAAGTACAGGAAGGTGAAGAGGTGATTATC